>NZ_JBHUHX010000015.1:158917-244260 GCF_042682685.1 Thiorhodococcus fuscus | reverse complement strand
TAGCACCTCGCGGGCACGGAACAAAGGATAGCTCCGTCGCGGCAGATAATCACACGGGACGTAACACCTAAATCCTTAGTTTCAGCGTTGGCAAGCTGGGCCTCATGGCTTCATGGCTGGCCGCATTAGGCGCGACGGTCGCCCGTTCGGCATTCGCCGCACCCATATCCCATCAGCCCGTACCGCCCCTATCTACCCACTATCCAATCCCAACCCAAATCCAGTGATCCCATGACCCAAACCCCACACCCAACCGACATCAAGCTCCATCAGCAATCTCGCATCCTCGACATCACCTTCGACGACGGCGCACGTTTCTGCCTACCCTGCGAGTATCTGCGGGTCTATTCGCCGTCCGCCGAGGTGCGCGGCCATTCTCCGGCGACGGCGAAGCTCCAGGTCGGCAAGGAGGCGGTGAACATCAAAGATCTGCTGCCCATCGGCCAATATGCCTTGAAGATCGTCTTCGACGACGGGCACGACTCGGGGCTCTACGACTGGGGCTATCTCTACAAGCTCGGGCGTGCCTGGCAGCCGTATTGGTTCGACTATCTGAGACAGCTCAAGGATGCGGGGCATGAGCGCACCGGACCGGATCCCTTCGAGACATTGAAGGCGAACGGGGAGTCTCCCTCGCGTCTGCCCGAGACGGCGGCTGGTTGATCGGATTCGACCTGAACCGCATTCCTAACCCTGGAGAAGGAGGATGACCATGCGCATGCGACACCTGCATTGGCCAATGCTGTTCCTGGCTTTCTTGCTCTTCCCGGCAACGTTTCTGACGGCCGCTGAAGTAGAGCTGACAGGGGATGTCCCGGAGGCGTCCGATTGGCGGACCGAGGTGGTCGTCGACGGGCTGGAGCATCCCTGGTCCATCGCTTGGTTGCCGGGTGGCTCGGCGTTGGTCACCGAGCGGCCCGGTCGGTTGCGGCTGATCCGGGGTGGGACGCTGGTGCCGACCCCGATCTCGGGTGTGCCGGAGGTGTTGTCATTCGGTCAGGGTGGGTTGATGGAGGTTGCGCTTCATCCAGATTTCGCGACCAACCGGCTCATCTATCTGACCTATGCCGTGGGCAGCAAGGAGGCGAACCGTACCGTTCTGGCCCGGGCGCGCTTGGAAGAGGACGGGGCGCGCCTCTCGAATCTGAAGGTGCTCTTCCGGAATCCGGACACGAAAAAGGGTGGTGCCCATTTCGGCTCGCGGTTGTTGTGGCTGCCGGACGGCAGTCTGCTGATGAGCCTGGGCGACGGCGGCAATCCGCCACTATCGTTCGATGGTGCTTACATCCGCAAACAGGCGCAGAACCTGGGGACGGACTTCGGCAAGCTGGTGCGGCTGACCGATGAGGGGCAGCCCTTCCCTGGCAATCCGTTGGCCGGAAAGGACGGTGTGCGGGCCGAGATCTATACCTATGGTCATCGCAACATCCAGGGTCTGGCGCGCGATCCGGCGAGCGGTCGGGTCTGGGCGAGCGAGCATGGCGCGCGCGGCGGGGACGAGCTGAACCTGATCGCGCCCGGTCGCAATTACGGCTGGCCGGAGGTCACATACAGCATGGAGTATTTCGGTCCGGCGATCTCGGACGTGCATAGCCGATCGGACGTGCCGGATCCCAAGGTGGTCTGGACGCCATCGATCGCGCCGAGCGGGCTAGCCTTCTACAGCGGCGACCGTTATCCGGGCTGGACGGGCGATCTCTTCTCCGGTTCGCTGAGTTTCGGGCAGATCCGCCACGTCCGGCTCGACGGGGAGCGGGTGGTCGGCGAGGAGAAGCTGACGATCGGAAAGCGGGTGCGCGACGTGCGCCAGGGACCGGATGGGTATCTCTATGTTTTGACGGACGAGACCGACGGGGCGTTGCTGCGGATTCTGCCTGGGGGCTGAGCTACAAAAAATTTTGAACCGCAAAGGCGCAAAGGGCGCAAAGAATCATTGAGAGTCTTTCTTTGCGTTCTTCGCGCCTTTGCGGTTCTTCTATTTCCCCGAATCAGCCCTTCTTGCGGCCTTGCACCCGCAGACGCAGCGCGTTGAGGCGGATGAAGCCGGTGGCGTCGCCCTGGTCGTAGGCGCCGGCGTCTTCCTCGAAGGTGGCGATGGAGGCGTCGAACAGGCTGTTGGTCGCTGATTTGCGGCCGGCGACCATGACGTTGCCTTTGTAGAGGTTCAGTCGGACCTCGCCGTTGACGACCTTCTGGGTCTGGTCGATGGCGGCCTGCATCATCTCGCGCTCGGGCGCGAACCAGTAGCCGTTGTAGACCAGGCTGGCGTAGCGCGGCATCAGCTCGTCCTTGAGGTGCGCGGCCTCGCGGTCGAGGGTGAGCGACTCGATGGCACGATGGGCCTTGAGCAGGATGGTGCCGCCGGGAGTCTCGTAGCAGCCGCGCGACTTCATGCCCACATAGCGGTTCTCGACGATATCGGCGCGGCCGATGCCGTTGGCGCCGCCGATGCGGTTGAGCTCGGCCAGAATTTCGGCCGGGGTCATGCGCTTGCCGTCGATGGCGACCGCGTCGCCCTGCTCGAAGGTGAGTTCGATGGTGGTCGGGGTGTCCGGGGCCTCCTGGGGCGAGACGCTCCAGCGCCACATGTCGGCGCCCGGCTCGACCCAGGGATCCTCCAGGTCGTAGCCCTCGTAGGAGATGTGCAGCAGGTTGGCGTCCATGGAGTAGGGCGACTTGCTGCCGTCGCGTTTCATCTCGACCGCGATGCCGTGCTTCTCGGCATAGGCCATCAGCTTCTCGCGCGAGAGCAGGTCCCACTCGCGCCAGGGGGCGATGATCTTGATGTCGGGGTTGAGGCCGTAGGCGCCGAGTTCGAAGCGCACCTGGTCGTTCCCTTTGCCGGTCGCGCCGTGCGAGATGGCGTCGGCGCCGGTCTCGGCGGCGATCTCTATCAGGCGCTTGGCGATCAGCGGACGGGCGATCGAGGTGCCGAGCAGGTACTCGCCCTCGTAGATGGCGTTGGCGCGGAACATGGGGAAGACGAAGTCGCGCACGAATTCTTCGCGCAGGTCGTCGATGTAGATCTCCTTCACGCCGGCCGCCTTCGCCTTGGCGCGCGCCGGCTCCAGCTCCTCGCCCTGACCGATGTCTGCGGTGAAGGTCACCACCTCGCAGCCGTATTCCTCCTGCAGCCATTTGAGGATGACTGAGGTATCCAGTCCGCCGGAATAGGCCAGGACCACCTTTTTGATTGCGCTCTGCGCCATCGTCTTGCTCCAAATCTACGGTTTAACACGCCCCATCGGGCAATCGCACAGTATAGAACGCCGCTCTGGGCTGCGGGAGACTCCGGTTTCGGTTGCGTTCGACCTCTCGTCGCTCAAGCCCTTCGCGATGCGGATCGGCTAAACCGGTCCGGGGCACGCCGTTGGTCCGCTGCGTTTCGATCGTGCGCTATCAGGGGGCTCAGGACGCTCTTGTGTGTGCGCTGGCGATTGTCTTCGGATCGCCATGACTCTGACATTGAGCTGTCAGAAAAATGAATTAAATCAGTATTCTTCATCGCCTCTTCACCTGCTCTCAATCGGTCTGAAACAAAGTTCGTGGAATATGGCGGGCATTGTTTCAAACACCAGATTGCGTGAGAGGCGGTTACCGCGATGTCCGAGATCAAGCGCATGCATCCCCTGAAGTACCGCAGCATTTTCCTGTCGGATATCCATCTCGGCTTTCGGGGCTGTCAGGCCCGTTTCGTGCTCGATTTCCTGCAGTCGACCCAATGCAAGCAGCTCTATCTGGTCGGGGACATCGTCGATCTCTGGGCGATGAAGGGCGGTCTCTACTGGCCGGAGCTGCACAATCAGGTGGCGCGCGAGATCTTCGACAAGGCGCGGTGCGGGACCGAGGTGATCTTCATTCCGGGCAATCACGACGGTCTCTTCCGCGAGCATCTGGGTGCGCGTTTCGGCGATGTGGTGGTGCGCGACGAGGTGGTGCATACGACCGCCGACGGCCGGCGCTTCCTGGTGCTGCACGGCGACAAGTTCGACGGGGTGGTGCAGAACAGCCTCTGGCTGGCCAAGCTCGGATCGCATGCCTACGATCATCTGCTGGCGCTCAACGGTATTCTGAGTTGGGTGCGGTCTCTGTTCGGTCTCAAGTATTGGTCCCTGGCCGGTTATCTGAAGCACAAGGTCAAGGATGCGGTGAGCTATATCGGCAACTACGAACGTGCCGTCGCGACCGAGGCCCAGCATCGCAATCTGGACGGCATGATCTGCGGTCATATCCATCATGCCGAGATGCGCGAGGTCGAGGGCATTTCCTATTGCAACTGCGGCGATTGGGTCGAAAGCTGCACCGCGCTGGTCGAGCATCACGACGGACGGCTCGAACTGTTGCGGTGGACGGATGCCTATCCGGAGACCCTTACCACATTGGAGCCAGCAGTCGTATTGGCTCAGGCCAGTTGAATCGAGGGGGGCGCGGGGCGGGAGACACGATGCGGCCCGATCTCTATGATCGGGCGTCTCCATCATCGCCGAGAGGGATACCGTCATGCCGACACTGCGCATTCTCACCAACGTCGCCGTTGCGCCCGAGGCGCGTCAGGCGCTCCTTACGCGCTCCTCGAGCGCGCTCGCCGAGATGCTCGGCAAGCCCGAGTCCTATGTGATGGTCGTGCTCGAAGAGGGGCGCGACATCGTCTTCGGTGGATCCTTCGATCCGGCCGCCTATCTCGAACTCAAGAGTCTCGGGTTGCCCGAGGATCGCACGCCTGATTTCTCGCGCATCCTCTGCGGGCTGATGTCCGAGTTGCTCTCCGTGCCGCCTGGGCGCGTCTATATCGAGTTCGCTTCCCCGCCGCGTCATCTGTTCGGGTGGAACTCCGGGACCTTTTAGGCGGTTTCTGCGAAAGAAAGGACCGCATCGGTTGCGAACGATGCGGTTCGCACGCTTACCGCATCTACGGGGGAGATTCGTTTCTGGATATCGCTTAGAAGGTTGCGCGCGCGCGCTGGTTCGCCAACCAGTAGAAATGACAGGGCGGGACGACGACTCGGTTGTTGAAGAGCGCGGGCGAGTCGCCCGTGACCAGATCCTGCAGCTGTCCGTAACGGAAGAGTCCGCGCTGACTCAGTTCCTCCAGATCCAGATATTGTGGCGTCAGGTCGAAATTCGCCACGACCAGCACCGAGTTGGTCGGCATGGTCGGGTGGGTGCGCAGAAAGACGAACAGATGCGGGTTGCTGACGTCGATGAGCTCGCGGTTGTTGAAGTCGGCGAAGGCCGGCGTGTTCTTGCGTACCGCGATCATCCGCTTGAGGCCGTCGAAGATGCGCTGCTCGACGGTGCCGTGATCGAAGCGCCGGTCGGCGCGGTCCCAGTTGATGCGCGGACGGTGGATCCAGCGGGCGTCGTTCGCCTTGTTGACGTCATCGAGGAAGGAGCAGTCGTTGAAGGTTCCGATCTCGTCGCCGTACCAGATGAGCGGGATGCCGCCGAAGGAGAGGATCATCCCGTGCAGCGTCAGGATCAGCTCGACTGAATGCTCGATCGCCTCTGGATCGTTGATCTCCAAGGCCGTTTCCAGACCGGCGAGCGAGGCCAGGGCGCCGGCGATGCGCGCGTCTCCTGTTTTGTGATTGACGCCGAAGGGGCGGCCTCGGGCAGGCGATCCCTCGAAGGCGCCGGTGAACCAGTCGACCAGGAAGCGTCGGTGGGCGTAGGGATCGTAGTTGCAGGTACGGATGTCCGCGTCGTCGAACCCGAGACCGATGTCGTCGTGACAGCGGATGTAGTTGAGCCAGGTGGCGCGGTCGAGCTTGTGCGGCAGGCTTTTGATGCCCTGATCGAGCAGCTTGGCGTTTTTGGTGGCGACCGCGTCCCACAGCAGGGCCATGAAGGTCGCGTTGTAGGCGATCTCGCATTCCTTGGCGATGACGGCGTCCTCGCCGAAATATTTGATGATTTCCGAGGGGGCGACGATGGCCTCGGCGATGAACAGCACGCCGGGTGCGGCCACCTGGCAGCAGTCCTTCATCAGCTGCAGGATGAGGTGCGCCTCGCGTTCGTTCTGCGAGGTGGTGCCGATCTTCTTCCATAGGAAGGCGACCGCGTCCAACCGCACGATATCCGCGCCCTGATTGGCCCAGAACAGGATGATGTCGACCATCTCGATGAAGACGGCCGGGTTGGAGTAGTTGAGGTCCCACTGGTACTCGTTGAAGACCGTCATCACCCACTTGCCCATCTCCTCGTCCCAGGTGAAGTTGCCTGGTGCGTTCTCCGGGAAGATCTCGGGCAGGGTCTCCTCGAACATGTCGGGCACGTCGCGGTTCGGGAAGACGTAATAGAAGTCCTGGTAGGTCTTGTCGCCCTCGCGTGCCTTCTGCGCCCATTCGTGCTCGTTGGAGGTGTGGTTCACCACCACGTCGAGCGTGAGCAGCATCCCGCGCTTGCGCATGCTGTCCGAGAGTGCGGCGATGTCCTCGAGCGTGCCGGCGCGCGGGTCGATGTTGCGAAAATCGCTCACGGCATAGCCGCCGTCGCTGGCCCCGAGCGGACAGCGCAGGATCGGCATCACGTGGACCATGTTGACGCCGAGTTCCTGGAGGTAGGGCAGGCGCTGGTTCAGCCCCTCCAGGTTGCCGGCGAAGCCGTCGAGATAGAGGGCCATGCCGACCCATTCCGGGCTTAGGAACCAGTTGTGGTTCTCCTCGCGCTCCATGTCGAGCTGTTTGAGCGCATGGGGCCGATCGATATAGGCCTGAGCCAGGCGCTCGGTCAGCGCCACCATCTGATCCTTGAAGTCCTCGCGGTGGCCGTAGAGATGCTCGAAGAGCGAATGGATCGCGTAGAAGTTGGCGCCGAGGCGGGTGTAGAAATGGCGTAAATCTTCACGCACGACCCGATGGCTGAACTCGTCGAGGATATCGTTCAGCAGGGCGTGTGAAACCTGTTCGTACATGCAGACTCCAGAGGGCGGTGGAGGCTAGGAGTGGAGACCCCATCGATCGATGAAGGGCCGGTAAAACTCGGGGTCGGCGACGGTCGCGCCGCGTTGACCGACAACCACGGAGGCGAACGATTGGGCGCGCTCCAGGGTCGTCGCGAGCGGCCAGCCGCGCGTGATGCCGAGGATGGTCACTGAAGCGAAGGCATCGCCCGCGCCGACCGTGTCTACGACCTCCAGGGCTGGCTCGGGCGCAACCAGAACCGGTTCGGTCTCGGGCGTGAGGGCGAGCGCGCCGGCCTCGCCGAGCGTCACCACGACGCCGTTGAGCTGATGGCGATCGAGGAATGTTCGAGCCAGCACGATCATGTCGGTACGGGCGTCGTTCGGCTCGCTCAGACGCAGGAGCTCGTCGCGGTTGAGCTTAACCCAGTTCGCTTCGGTGACCAGGGTCAGCGCTGCGTCACGCGACCACCAGGGCTCGCGCAGATTGACGTCGAGAAAGACCTGATGGGGCGCGGACGCCTTGATCGCCTGCAGCGTCGCCGCCGATACCGGGCGGCGCAGCGCGAGCGTGCCGTGATAGAGCACCCCGCAGTCCCCGGTATCCTCGGGGGTGCGGATGAAATCGTAGGCGCAGTCGAGGAGGATATCGTAACTGGGTTCGCCGTTGTGAACGCTGACCTCGACCCGTCCTGTCGGATGGTTGGGGTCGGTCTGGAGGCCGCTCGTGTCCATGCCCCACTCGACCATGCCGGAGCGGATGCGTTCGCCCGCCTCGTCGGTTCCGACCGCGCTGAGGAAGCGCGGGGCGGCGCCGAACGCTTGCATGTTCCAGGCGACGTTGAACGGGGCACCCCCCAGGATCTGGCGACCGTCCGGGAAGCAGTCGAGCAGCACCTCGCCGAAGATACAGACTGAGGGTGTCTTCACAATGGGGTTTCCTCCTCTGGTGCGACGTTTTGCGCGCTGACTGTCGGTCTATGCTGGCTGTTCAGGGCGCCATCAATGGGATGAGATCCGGGCGAAAATGTCCGACGCCCTCCAGGATTCCCGCGCTGTAATTGCCATTCATCCCCTGCCAGTCGCCGCTGGCGCAATAGAGCCGATCCTCGAATCCGTGCTCCTTGGAGCGTGCCAGCGCCTCTTGGCGAACCCGAGGATGCGCGTTGGCGACCAGTACCGATGGGATGTGACTCGTCAGCACCTCCAGATCGTTGCCGCTGTCCCCGGAAAACAGTGTTGCGCGATGGTCTAGGTCGAGCTTGCGCATCAGGAAATCCACCGCATGAAATTTGGTGGCCTGTTCGGGGAGGACGTCGAGCAGGCCCACGCCGTCCAATGCGTCCAGACTCCAGATCAGGCTGGCGGGGATCGCCGCGTCGGACAGAATGGCGGAGAGTTCCGAGCGCAATCGATCGGGGTCGATGTCCGTGGCGGTGTAATAGCTGAGTTTGAATCGCCCCTGCTTCTCGGGTTCCTGGGGGCGTAGCGCGGGTTGCTCGGCGAACAGCTCGCGGATACGCGCGCGGCCTTCCTCTCCCCAATGTTTGCTGATCTCGGTCGCCCATTCCTCCACGGGTTGCCAGTCGTCGGCGACGCGCGCGTAGAGGCTGGTTCCGACGTCGCCGACCAGATAGTCCGGTCGGGGCAGCGCGTAATGGGTGATGGCCGATTCCACCAGACCGAGGTCGCGACCGCTGACATAGGCCAGGGTGATGGCCGGATTGGCGACTAGGCGGCGGAAGCGCTCGCGGGCCTCTGGCGATTCCGGCTCGGTTCCGTTCGGGATGAGCGTGCGGTCGAGATCGGTGCAGAGCAGAAGCGGCTGGATCATGAGGCCCCCGGAACGCGGCAGGAACGGAAGAAGTCGTAGTAGTCGATGGCCTCTAGGATCCCCTTTGCGTGCGCCTGTTTGGCGAAATAGATGTTGTCCATCTCGGTGAGCTGGGAGAGTTCCTCATCGTGGCGGTTGGCGACCACGACCGCGAGGGTGTTCCCGCGCATCATGTCCTCGTCCGCGCCCGAGCCGCCGACCACCAGAACATGTTCGAGCGGGATGCCGAAACGGTGGGCAACATAGCGCACGGCCAGACCCTTGCTGGCGCGGACCGGGATGACGTCGAGAAATTGGCCGAAGGCATGGACGACGTTCACCGTCAGCTCGCGCGTGCGCAGCAGCGTCGAGATCTCCTCGACGCTCGGGGCGATCGTGGGGTCGTAGTGGTACGAGATCTTGAAGAAGCTCTGCTCGATCTTGGTCTGGGGGATGAGTCCGGGGACGTCCTGCAGCGCGCGGCGGACCGCCTTGGGTTTCCAGAGATGATCGACGTGATCGTGCCAGTAGTCGTCCGGCACCAGTCGCGCCGAGTAATGGATCTCGGTGCCCAGGCTGGTGATGAGCACGTCGGGGATCGGGATGCGGTGCTTCTTGAGTTCGGTGAGAACGCTATCGAGACGGCGCCCGGTGACGATGCCGAAATTGGCGCAACGCTTGTTTCTGCGCATCATGGCGACGAACTGCTCGACGCCTTCCGGATCGCCTAGCAGGCTCTGGTCGAGGTCGGTGAACAGCGCGCGGTCGCGATAGATCATGCTGCGCCGCATGGGCGGCGTGTCCGGGATCGGCTCGTGCTTGGTGCGCAACGGCTCGATGCGGCGCAGATACTCCTCGGCATGCGCTTGCCAGGAATAGTGCGCGCGCACGCCGACCAGTCCCTTTTCGGAATATGTCTGCCACAGCGCGCGGTCCTTGAGGATGCGCAGCAGGGCCTCGGCAATCGCGGTGCGGTCGAGCGGATCGACCAGGATTCCGTTGTCGCAGTTGCCGATGATGTCGACTGGCCCGCCGTTCTCGGTGGCGACCAGAGGGAGTCCCGAGGCGGCTGCTTCCAAAAGGGTCAGGCCGAAGGGCTCGGTCAGCGCCGGGTTGATGAAGACGCCGCCGCTGAGTGTGGTGAGGCGGAAGATCTCGGGAACCTCGTCCGTGGCGTGGTGCTTGGGGACGGCGACCTTGCCGTGAAGGTCGTAGGCATCGATCGTGATGAGGATGTCGGTCAGAACGCTTCTGGCGCCTTCCTCCAATTCGCGAATGTCGTCCCGGTTGCCTGCGACGATGAGCAGGTTGGCTCGCTCCTGCAACTCGGCGGACTCGCCGTAGGCTTCGAGCAGGGCGACGATATTCTTGCGGTGGTCGGCGCGTGAGAGCGCCAGGATCATGGGCTTGCTGGGATCGTCGAGGAAACGGGCGACCTCGTCGGCGAAGGGTATCGGCGGGTCGTTCTTCGCCGGCGGATGGAAGCGTTCCAGGTCCGTTCCGGGCGGGATGACCACCATGCGGTCCGGTCGCGAACAGTCGTAGAGACCGTATTGCTCTTCGATCTCGTTATGGGTGCTGGTGATGACCAGATCGACGTTTGCGAGCACCGATTCTTCGGCATCGATACGTCGAAGCATGTTGTAGCGGGCGTCGATCTCATCGCTGTCGAGACCGGCCGCGAGCAGTCGTTGGCGCTTGTCGCGACCGAGCGAGTGTCCTGTATGGACCAGCGGGGCGCCGATGAGGCTGGCCAGATTGGTGCCGACATAGCCGGCATCGGCATAGTGGCTGTGGACGATGTCGGGCCAGCGTCCCTGTTCGTGGAGAAAGGCCGCCAGGTTGTCGATGAAGCTGTCCAGATGATCCCAGAGCTGCTCCTTGGGGATGTAGCCGTCCGGGCCGGCGTCGATGCGAACGATACGGGTGTTTTCGCCGAGCGTCTCGATGGGCTCGCCGTAGTCGGCGCTGACCGCCGAATCTTGGACGCGTCGCGTGACCAGATCGACCTGGGTGACCTCGTCGCATCGGCCTAGCGCGCGGGCCAGGTCGACGACATATTTGGTTTGTCCGCCTGTGTCGGCATCGCGTCCCAATTCCAGGTCATGGCCGCGAATCAGTCCATGGATGCTTAGGAGCAGGATATACATCAGGGCTTTCCTTTCGTTCTCGGCGGCCGCAGAGCGCGGCGCCGCCTTACCGCGTCGACCCCTTCTAAGATACGGGGATAGCGTCGTGATTCCAAATCCGAGCCGGTCCTCCAGTCGCGGATTATCGATGTAAAACGCGATTTTTTCGCTGTGATCCGGCCTTTTTGCGCATGGCGCATCTTGTGGTGTTGTCCGGGGCGATAGGCTTCGAACCGGGGGCGTTCAGCCGGGGCGGGCTGTGTCGTCTGCGGGTTCCTCCTGGCGCATCAATACACCTCTGTCGTGTATCCATTCAGCCTCCGTTCATCTTGACACGTGCACTCTTTAGCCATCTTGGCCGGCTCTGGACCCTCCGCAGGCTCGAATTGCAGATGCGGGGCAAGGGTTTCGGCTCGATTGAAGATGGAAGGTTTCCAAATGGCGAGGTCATCCCTGTGAAACGATCGATACTTCTGGCTGCAACCTTAGTCGTTCTCTCAACCAGTGCCACCGGCGCCTACGCCTACAGGGGCGATGCGGGGGCCGCAGCGGCTGCCGGATTCGTCGGCGGTCTATTTACCGGCATCTTGCTCGATGCGGCTCCGCCGCCTCGGGTCTATCGGCCCGCTCCGGTGGTGGTCGAGCGTTACTATGAGGTTCCTTCGCGTCATTACCGGCGCTACGACTACCCGCCACGGCGATACTACCGTCATGGACATGGCCATGGTCATCGTCACTGGGACGATCACGGCCGTCGGGATCGCTGGCGCGACTGACGCGGTCGGGTGTTGCGCTCGCGTGCCTCCGGGGTCGGTTCGCGGCGGTCCCGCGATGTCGAATCCGTCTCGATCACCCGATAGTCGCCAGGCGCGAGCGCATCGAGTCGCCATGTTCCGATCGCGGCTCGCACGAGCCGCAGGGTTGGCAGTCCGACGGCGGCGGTCATGCGTCGGACCTGTCGGTTGCGTCCCTCGTGGATCTCGAGCTCGATCCAGGCGGTCGGGACGCTTTTGCGAAAGCGCACCGGCGGATCGCGCGGCCAGAGGTCCGGTTCCGCCAGGTTGCGGACACGGGCCGGCCGCGTTGGTCCGTCGTTCAGCGTGACGCCACGTCGAAGCTGCTCCAGCTGAGTCTCATCGGGCGTGCCCTCGACCTGCGCCCAGTAGGTCTTCCACTCCTTGTGCTTCGGATGGCTGATGCGGTGCTGAAGTGCCCCGTCGTCGGTCAGCAGAAGCAACCCCTCGCTGTCCTTGTCCAGTCGGCCGGCCGGATAGACGCCCGGCAACGGCAGATAGTCGGCAAGCGTGACGCCCAAGCCCGCCGGTGCGCCGGTGAATTGGCTGAGAACGCCGTATGGCTTGTTGAAGAGGACGAGGCGGGGCATGCGGGAAGTCCAGTGATTCCGAATGGGGCCATTCTACATGCGTCCCGGCCGGGTCTTCGGGCGTTACGGTCGTCTTGCGACAGCGCGACTAGAGGGAACCATTCATCGGAAGAACACTGAGTACAAAAGCATTTCCATGGATCTTTTGGCATCTGTCGCCATCTTATGTTGCAGTGCACAATCGTCCAGGCACCCAGTGTCGATCCACGTCTTCCGATCGGCACCCTAGGGCTGGACCGCAACAGGCCGCATGGCCGAGGTTCTCGATGTCCGATAAAGATCCGTTCGCAAGGGCATTTCAAAAACGCGTTCGGCTCAAGGATGGAACCCTATGTCGCGTTCGTTCAATTGGTCCCGACGATCGGGATTTCATGACTGTTTGCTTCGATGGCTTGTCCGCAGCCTCCCGTCGGATGCGTTTTTTCGGTATCAAGCCCACGCTGACCGAGACCGATCTGGACTTTTTCACCAGCGCCGACGGTCGTGACCATATCGCGCTGGGCGTCGTTCGGCTGGGTCCGCTCGGTGAGGAGATCGAGCCCTTAGGGGCGGGGCGCTGCATTCGCCAAGGGCAGGATTCGGATGGCTGCGAGCTGGCCATGGCGGTGATCGACGCGGCGCAAGGTCGCGGTGTGGGAACGGCCCTGCTGGACGCGCTCATTGCGGCTGCCTCGGAGCAGGGCTTCCGGCGCATCCACTGCGATATCTTGGCGTCCAACCTTGGTATGCGTGCCCTGGTGGCGCGATTGGATGGACAGCTCCGCTGGCACGAGGGTGGATCGCTGGAATTCGACTACGAGCTGCCTCCGACCTTAGCGGAGGTGTCTGCGAGGTCGCTCCACGCCCCCTGGGCGCTTCCCAAGCTGGCATTCGAGGCGGGCGTCCGGGTTGCCTCGCGCGCTCTGGATCTGACCTTCGATCTCGGGCGGGCGTCCTGGGCGCGATGGCTGGAGCGTTGGCCGTGGAGTGCCGATTCCCTGCCGACCGAGTCGCACTTGGGGCACGGTCGGGTCTAGCTGTTCGGCCGCACTCGGAAATCCCGTAGGTACCGAATAGATTGCAAGCGAACTCCGTCACATTTTGAGGCTTGGTCGCGAAATCGTCGCGAGCAGGTCGTCATTCGGTAAGAATCCCTTGATAGCGTGAGCCTACTGATGCTCTTCCTCTCCAGGTTTCGGCGGGTAGGCGGTGGAATCCAGGTTGCTCGCGCGGCCCGAGGTTCTTGCGCGTTATAGCCCGGCGAGGCTGGTCTTCGCTCGGTGGTTTCCGATGTCTTCGTTCGCAACCGATGGTCAAGATGACGATAGCAAGAACGCCCGCTTCGTCTCTCTGCTTTGGACCCTGAAACGGGCGGTGGATCAGGCGCCGTCCGATAGCGTTCCGGGTGTTCACTACGTGCATTTCCATGCCCTGCGCAAGGACGCGGATTATCGCGACGACCTGCTCGGAAAGATGCTGGAGTCGTCCGATCCCGGTATCCGCGCGCTTGCGGAGGAGGTCGTGGCGTTTTCTGCTCACCTGCACCAGGGGGGGAGGGATGCGTCGTCCTTCGATCGCGACGCCGTGCCGTTGGCGCATCCTGTCTCCGGCGCCGCAGTTGGAGCGCCGCGATTGGAGCGCGGTCCGACGGGTGGCAAGGGCGGGGTGAAGGCGTTGCTGCTGATGCTGATTCTGGTCTCCTTGAGCGTCGGTATCTATGTGGCCAGCGCGACGGGGCTTCTTCAGCGGATGACTCAGGTCCGGGTGGAGGGCAGTCTCGCCCAGGACACCCATTGGCGCTCGGGATCGACCTACCGTCTGAGCGGCCTGGTCTTCGTCGAAGGCAATGCGATTCTGACCATCGAGCCGGGCGTGCGGGTGCTTGGCGAGCCTGGGTCCGCGCTGATCGTCACCCGGGATGCCCGTATCAACGCCCACGGGTCCGCCCAGGATCCGATCGTTTTCACCAGCGCCAATCCGGTTGGAGCACGTCATCGGGGCGATTGGGGTGGGGTGGTTCTGCTCGGGAACGCGCCGGTCAATACACCGGTCGCCCATATCGAGGGCATCGACGCGGGAGATCCGCGCGGCTTCTTTGGCGGTCAGGCCGATTCGGACAGCTGCGGCATCCTGCAATACGTTCGCATCGAATATGCCGGCTATGAGATCTCGAAGGACAACGAACTGAATGGGCTGACGCTCGGCGGATGCGGCAAAGGAACCATCCTTCGCTTCGTCCAGGTCCATCAGGGACTCGACGACGGGATCGAGCTGTTTGGCGGCAGCGCAAACCTGAGCCATGTGGTCATATCCGGCGCGGCGGACGATGGGCTGGATTGGGATCGCGGCTGGACCGGTTTCGGCCAATTCATCGTGATCGTGCAGGATGCGAACGCTGGCGATAACGGCATCGAGGCGGATAACCTCGATAGCGATCATGACGCGGTCCCGCGATCCGCTCCGACGCTTTCGAACGTGACCATCATCGGTGGTCGTAATCGGGCTGTGGGGCAACGCGGTATGGTGCTCCGACGCGGAACCGCCGGCATTCTGCGGAATTTTCTGATCGCCGACTTTTCCCTCGAAGCCATCGATATTCGCGATCGCTCGACGGTGGAGCAGATCGAGCAGGGTGCGTTGCGTCTTGAGGGACTGGTCTTCGCCGGGGGCCTCAACGAGCGGCTGTTCGAGGTCGAGGAGGGTGATGGCGACGACGATGGCGGGTTCGACGAATCGAGCCTCCTTCCAGTCGATGCCGGCCATGAGGCCGTCATCCAGACGCCTCTTCTCACGCATGCCGGGCCAGTCTGGACGGCGGCCGACTTCGTCCCGGAGTACGACGAACGATTGGTGCGATTGGCCGTTCAGCCGTCTCAGGGCGAGTTCTGGGACGAGGCGGCCAGCTTCATCGGGGCCATTCGCCCTGGCGCTCGGACCAGCTGGCTGGAGGGGTGGACCGACTTTGCCCAGAATTGAGCGGGCTATTGGCAGAGGCCCAGATAGCGCGGCCAGTCGAAGGCGGGGCCTGGATCCGTCTTGCGTCCGGGCGCGATGTCGCTGTGTCCCGCGATGCGCTCGCGGGTGATGGCCGGATAGCGCGCGCGAATCCAGTGGGTGCAGTCGGCGAGCCGTTGGTACTGGGCGTCGGTGAATGGAACCTGATCGGTGCCCTCCAGCTCGATGCCGATCGAATAATCGTTGCAGCGCTCGCGTCCCTCGAAGGACGAGGCTCCGGCATGCCAGGCGCGGCGCTCGCAGGGGACATACTGAATCAGCGCACCGTCGCGGCGGATCAGCAGGTGCGAGGAGACCCTGACATGGGCGATGGGCGCGAAATAGGGATGCGCGCTGGGGTCGAGTCGGTTCAGGAAGAGGTCGTCGATCCAGCCGCCACCGAAGGTCCCCGGCGGCAGGCTGATATTGTGGATCACCAGTAGGTCGATCTGGGTGTCCGGGGGGCGGTCGTCCTGATTGGGCGAGGGGCGCCGCAGCGCGCCGCCGATCCAGCCCTCGGCATCCAGCTCGGACGCCGGTTTGCCCGCTGATTCATCATGTCGCTCGGTCATCGACTGCATTCAGGCTCCGCAAGGACGAGAATCCATCTTATCCTGTCGACCCCGTTCGATGCCAAGGAGCCAACCGAGTGACGTCCAACCCCAGTCAGAATGTCGAGTCGATCCCTTCCTCCGTGGAGGATCCGAGCCGATTCATGCCGTCGCTCGACCTGGTCGAGCGTCAGGTTCGCGCCGCCTTGGAGGAGGACGTCGGCAGCGGCGATCTCACCGCGTCGCTGTTGCCTGCCGATCAGATCGCGCGGGTCGAACTCATCACGCGGGAGTCGGCGACGCTCTGCGGCTGCGCCTGGTTCGAGACCGTATTTCGGGTGCTGGACTCCGCCTGCCGTTTGACCTGGGAGGCCGGGGACGGCGATGCGATCCGGTCTGGCCAGCGTCTGTGCGTGCTGGAGGGCAGCGTCCGCGCCCTTTTGACCGGTGAACGGACCGCCATGAATCTTCTCCAGACCCTGTCGGGTACCGCGACGCTGGCCCGGCGTTATGCCGATGCCGTGGCCGGTCTACCGGCTCGGGTGCTGGATACCCGCAAGACGCTGCCCGGGCTGCGCATTCAGCAGAAATATGCCGTGCTTTGCGGCGGCTGCCATAACCACCGCATCGGTCTCTTCGACGCCATCCTTATCAAGGAGAACCACATCCTCGCCGCCGGCTCGATTCGGGCGGCGTTGGAGGCGGCGCGCGCCTTGGGTGCCGAGGTGCCGATCGAGATCGAGGTCGAGTCCATCGCCGAACTCCAGGAGGCGCTGGACGCCGGGGCGGGGATGGTGCTGCTGGACAACTTCTCGCTCGACGATCTGCGCTGCGCGGTTGCGCTGAACGCCGGGCGCGCCCTGCTCGAAGCCTCCGGTGGTGTCGATCTGGAGACCATTCGGCCCATTGCCGAGACGGGCGTCGATCGCATCTCGGTCGGCGCTCTGACCAAGGATGTGCGGGCCGTGGACCTCTCGATGCGGTTCGTCTCGGCTTGAGCCGGTCAGAGCCCCAGTTCGGCCCGAGGGTTGAACTGAAGGCGTTCGGCCATGTCGCGGTAGATCGCCTTTGCGGCCTCGGTCGTTGCGGCCGGGGTGACGATTTCCAGCAGAACCATTTCGTCGCCTGGCGGTGAACCTGGCAGTCCGCGTCCCTTGAGTCGCAGCTTCTTGCCCGACTGGGATCCGGCGGGAATCTTGAGACTGACCGTGCCGCCAAGCGTCGGAACTGTGATCTGCGCGCCGAGCGCCGCCTCCCAGGGGGCGATCGGCAGTCGGAGCTGGATCTCTCGGCCCTCGACGGTGAAATGCCGATGTGGCTTGAGTTCGATTTCCAGATAGAGATCGCCGGCTGGACCACCGCCCGTACCGGGCGAGCCCTGACCGGCGAGTCGGATCTGGCGCCCCTGCGTCACGCCCGGTGGAATGCGGACGTTCAGCGTCTTGCTCTTCTGTTTGCCGGGTCCGGCGCCGCCGGAACTCTCCACTGTGAGCTGGCGGGTCGCGCCCTTGTAGGCGTCTTCGAGGTCGATGGCGAATTTGATGGTCTTGTCCTCTCCGCGTCGCTGGCGGGCGCCTCCGGTTTCGCCACGGAAGGCGCGGCCGAAGATGCTGGAGAAAAAATCGCTGAATTCGGTGTTTTCGTTCGAATTGAATTCGAAGTCCCGATAGGCCGATCCCGGCGGCGGACGGAAGTCCTGTCCGGCGCGCCAGTTGTTGCCCAGCGCGTCATAGGCGGCCCGTTTCTCGGGGTCGTGCAACACCTCGTTGGCCTCGTTGACCTCCTTGAATCGCGTCTCGGCGTTCGGTTCCTTGCTGACGTCCGGGTGGTACTTGCGGGCCAGGCGCCGATAGGCGCGCTTGATCTCGTCTTGGGTCGCGGTGCGGGCGACTCCGAGTGTCTTGTAGTAGTCCTTGTAATGCATCAAAGCGTCTCAGGGTCGGCGTGGTGGCGGTCGGGCGAGGACGTCCGATTCGGGGTTGTAGATGGGGGCATGCAGCGGGATTGCAGTTCGTTCGAGCCGGTGACGGACCGGGCGCGCGCCGATGGATCCGGGGGCTGCTCACGGGTGCTTGCTGCCCAGGCCGGTTGCGTTGGCATGGGCCGGCACGGTGCGGCTCTTGGCCCAGTCTCTGAGCCGCTGGAGTTGGTGGTCCATGACGACCGAGAGCGGCTGGGTGCTGGTCAGTTCGTCGAGCAATCGCTCGGTGTTTGGCGTGCTCTCGGCGGTCGGGTCGGCATAGAGCGCGGAAACGACCGCCTGCTCGATGCCCGCGCCGGTGAATCCCTCGCTCGCCTCGGTCAGGCGGTCGAGGTCGAAGCGGTCCGGATCCAGTCCGCGCTGGCGCAGATGGATGGCGAAGATGTCGCGGCGAACCTCGGGCGGCGGCAGGTCGACGAAGAAGAGTTCGTCGATGCGACCCTTGCGGATGAGCTCCGGCGGTAGGCGCGAGATGTCGTTGGCGGTTGCCGCCAAAAAGACGCGGCTGTTGCGCTCGGCCATCCAGGTCAGGAGCGTCCCCAGCACGCGGCGTCCGACGCCCTCGTCTTCCGAACCTGTGGCGATTCCCTTTTCGATCTCGTCGATCCAAAGGACGCAGGGCGACATGAGGTCAGCGGTTTCGAGCGCCTTGCGCAGGTTCTTTTCGGTCTCGCCGATGTATTTGTCGTAGAGGGCGCCGAAGTCGAGCCGTAGCAGTGGTACGCCGAGCCGGCCTGCGACGGCTTTGGCCGCCAGGCTCTTGCCTCCGCCCTGAACGCCAAGCAGCAGGATACCGCGCGGATGGTCGCGCTGGCGCTCCGGATCGAGGAAGGCGTCGCGCCGTCGGTCGATCCATGACTTGAGGTTGGAGAGTCCGGCGATGTCCGCGAAGGAGCGGGTGTCGTACTCGAAGCTGATGATCCCTTCCGGGCTCAGGAGTTCGTACTTCGCGCGTTTGACCGACTCCACGTCCTGTTTGGTGATGGTCCCGTCGTTACGGATGGCGTTGCGGATGAGGCGGCGCGCATCGGATTCGGTGATGCCGAGCAGGTTGTCGGCGAGCTGATTGAGCAGGGTCCGATTGGTGCGCACCGCCCCCGAATCGCCGATCTCCTGCCAGAGTTTGGCCTCCTCGTGGATGAGCGCCAGGATGCGATTGCGGTCCGGCAATCGCAGAGTGAAGCGAACGCTCAGATGACGCAACTCGGGTGGGATGTCGATTGCGTGGCTGACCAATACCAGGGTGCGCGGCAGTTCGCCGTAACCGAGCGCGATTTCCTTCAGCAGACGTACATGCAGCGGGTCGTCCAGATAGGGGTGGAAATCGAGCAGGATGTAGATGCCGCGTTGCGGCGTCACCCGCATGTGCTTCAGCACGTCGGTTGGCTCGGCGAGCGTGCGTTGCGGATTGGTGTCGTACTCGATGCGCTGCAGTCCATCGGTCACGGTCCAGCGGAAGGAGGGCTCGGAGATGCGGATCGCCAGTCGGGCGAACAGCTCCAGCACCCGCGATTCCTCTAGGGATTCGATGAGTACGATGGGGGTGTCGGAACGCAACAACAGTTCCAGGTCGTGTAGATCTGGGGTCATCGGTGGATCGTCGTTTTGCGCGGTCGATGTTGGCGTCAGGATTATCAGGTATTCCGGGGTTTCACAAGAGAGGCTCGCGCTGAGTGCTGCATCGCCTAAAATGAGATGCTCGATGCAACCTCAGTCAACGTCCAGAGATCATCCATGACCGCAAAAGAGCAACTGATCATCTTCGATACCACGCTGCGCGATGGCGAGCAGAGTCCCGGGGCCTCCATGACCCGAGACGAGAAGGTGCGCATCGCCAAGGCATTGGAGCGCATGCGGGTGGATGTGATCGAGGCCGGCTTTCCGATCGCGAGTCCGGGGGACTTCGAGGCGGTCAAGGCGGTCGCTGAGGCGGTCAAGGACAGCCGGGTGTGCGGTCTGGCTCGCGCGCTCGACAATGATCTCGACCGTGCGGGCGAGGCGCTCAAGGGTGCCAATGCCGGGCGTATTCACACCTTCATCGCGACCTCTCCGATCCATATGGAGAAGAAGCTGCGCATGAGCCCGGATCAGGTGCTGGAGCAGGCGGTCTACGCCGTGAATCGCGCGCGTCGCTATACCGATGACGTCGAGTTCTCGCCCGAGGACGCAGGGCGCTCGGAGATCGATTTCCTGTGCCGGATCCTGGAGGCGGTGATCGACGCAGGCGCCACGACGCTCAATATCCCGGACACCGTGGGCTACAACATCCCGGATCAGTTCGGCAGTCTGATCGCAACCCTGCGCGAGCGTATCCCCAACGCGGACAAGGCGATCTTCTCGGTACACTGTCACAACGACCTGGGGCTCGCGGTCGCCAACTCCCTGGCGGCGGTGCGCAACGGCGCGCGTCAGGTCGAGTGCACCATCAACGGTCTCGGCGAGCGCGCCGGCAATGCCGCGTTGGAGGAGATCGTGATGACGGTGCGCACCCGTCAGGATCTCTTCGAGTGCGATACCCGTCTCGACACCACCCAGATCATGAACTGCTCGCGATTGGTCTCTGGCATCACAGGGTTCGCCGTGCAGCCCAACAAGGCGGTGGTCGGTGCCAACGCCTTCGCGCATGAGTCTGGCATCCATCAGGACGGTGTGCTCAAGAACCGCGAGACCTACGAGATCATGTGCGCCCAGGACGTCGGTTGGTCCGAGAACCGTATGGTGCTCGGCAAACATTCCGGACGTAACGCCTTCCGCGCGCGGCTCCAGGAGCTGGGCGTGATCCTGAACTCCGAAGAGGAGCTCAATGCCGCCTTCTCGCGCTTCAAGGATCTTGCCGATAAGAAACACGAAATCTTCGACGAGGATCTGCAGGCGTTGGTCACGGACACCACGCTGGGCATCACCAACGAGCGCGTCAAACTGGTCTCGATGCGCGTCTGCTCGGAGACGGGCGAGACCCCGACGGCCGAGCTGGTGCTCGCATTCGATGGGGTGGAGAAGGCAGGAACCGCGACCGGGGGTGGTCCGGTGGACGCGACCTTCAAGGCCATCGAGTCGATCGTCGAGAGTGAAACGACGCTCAAGCTCTATTCGGTCAATGCCATCACCAGCGGCACCGACGCGCAGGGCGAGGTGACGGTGCGCTTGGAAAAGGGCGGGCGCATCGTCAACGGCCAGGGCGCCGATACCGATATCCTCATCGCCTCGGCCAGGGCCTATATCAACGCCTGCAACAAGATCCTGCAGCCGGCCGAGCGTGCCCATCCGCAGACCGGCGAGGTTTGAGGCCGGCGTGATGGATGAGACGCGCCGCCGAGACTATCTGGCGGCCATGGGCGTCAGGATCTGGACGCTGCGACCCGGCGTGGAGCGTTTGGTCGCAGCCTCGTCGATCGAGGAGGCGGCCTCCGCTGCGCCCGAACCCTCGGTCGGTCTGGAGGCGCAGGACCCGCCACCCATCGTTGAGGTGCCGAGCGAGCCGGTGATCGTCGAGACCGCTGCTCCAGCCAAGGCGACGGCGTCGGATCCGCAGACCATGGATTGGGACGAGCTGGAAGCGGCGGTCGTCGCCTGTCGTGCCTGCGGGCTCTGCGATACGCGTACCCAAACGGTCTTTGGCGTGGGCAATCGCCAGGCCCGGCTGCTGGTCGTCGGCGAGGCTCCGGGCGCGGACGAGGATCGCCAGGGCGAGCCATTCGTCGGGCGTGCCGGACAGCTCTTGAACCGCATGCTGGAGGCTATCGGCTGTCCGCGCGAAACCGTCTATATTGCAAATGTCCTCAAATGTCGTCCGCCGGGCAATCGAGATCCGCGTCAGGAGGAATCGCAGCGATGCCAGGGCTTTCTACTCGGCCAGCTGCGACTGATTCGGCCCGAGCTGATCCTGGCGGTCGGACGGATCGCCGCACAGCATCTCTTGCAGACGGACGAGAGCGTCGGTCGGTTGCGTGGTCGCTGGCTGGAGTTTGGACCGGAGCGGATTCCGGTTCGGGTCACCTATCACCCGGCGTATTTGCTACGCTCTCCCGAGCAGAAGTCCAAGGTCTGGGACGACCTGACGACGGTGCGACGGCGGCTGGATGCATCGGGGACGGAGTAAGCCTTGGCGCCGGACGTCTCTTGGACTTCGGGCGAGGACCGGTTCAACGATCTGTAGGTGCGGGATGGACTGTTATCGTTTTTGGCAATAAAGAAGTCAAATGCGATAGCTAAATGTAATTTCTTATTTAATTATTTTCTAATATAATCTTTCCCGTGGCCGCCGGAGTGAACGTGGCCGCGCTTGCTGCCAACGACATAAAATTCTCGGAGAGAAAAAATGAAGAAGCTTGCTACTGCTGCCGCTGTTGCCGCTTTGCTGGGTGTTTCCGCTTCCGCTTCCGCATGGTGGGGCCCGGGTTGGGGCGGTCCTGGCTACGGCAATGGAATGGGCGATTGGATGGACGATTTCTTCGGTGATGGCTACGGCGACTTCAACATGAGCATGAGCGGCGGTGGCCACGGTCGTGGCTACAACCGTGGCTATGGCCGTGGCTACGGCTATGGTTATGGCGCTCCTTACTACGGCGGTTATCCGTACGGCGGTTATGGCGCTCCCTACTACGGTGGCGGCTATCCCTACGCCTTCCCCTACGCCGCTCCTTACGCGCCTGTCGCTCCCGCTCCGGCTGCTCCGGCTCAGTCCGAGTCCAAGTAAGCCTCAGCGTTAGAGCACTGCTCGAAAAAGCCAGGCATTTGCCTGGCTTTTTTCGTTTTGGTCGACTGCTAATAGTCGACGAAACAGGGAGTGTTGAGCGGGCTCGACGCCGAATCGAGGCCGCTCATTTCGAAACGGGCCAGGAGCCTGCCATGCGGCGCAATACGCTATCGCTATTGCGCCCTACACGGCTGAGACCGCCTTCAAACGACCAGCATGATGCCGCAGTAGGCCAGGCCCAGGCCGATCAGTGTGGCGACCAGGACGTCGCTGGGGTAATGCAGCCCGAGTATGACGCGTGACGCGGCGACAAGGCAGGTGAAAGGCACCAGCAGCCAGGCCAGTTCTGGGATGTAGTAGATGGCGACCGTCGAAAAGCTGACCGCGTGGAGCGTGTGTCCGGACGGGAAGCTATAGCGGTCGAGCGGTGGCACGAGCGCGATGATGTCGCTCGCATAGCGGCAGGGCCGTTCGCGGCGTGTGACGCCCTTGAGTGACTTGTAGAGGGCAAGTGCGATACCGCCCGTCGCGAGCATGTGCAGACTGGCCTGTACGCCCGTGAGACCGTAGACCAGAGGCAGGACGCCCATGAGGCTGTACCAGAAGACCCCATCGCCGAGACGGCTGATGACGGCGAAGGGGCGTTGGATCCAGTTGCGCTGCCCCGATCGACTCCAGAGCCGGCACACCGGCGCCTCGATTTCATTCAGCTGTTGTAGCCATACTTGCATGACGAGCCTCCGTTCCACGCTGTTGGTGGATCACCTCGAAGAGACGTTCCTCGACCCCGCCCAGAACTCGATCCCAACTGATGTCCTCGGCCGTTTTGCGTGCGGCTTTCCCCATTTCACGTAGACGTCCGAGATCGGTGACGGTTTCGCGGCTGGCGGCGACGAACGCGGCGCGATCCTCCATGGGCACGGTCACGCCGTTCTCCCCGGGACGGATGTGGGTGTGGGGCGCGGCATAGTCGAAGGCGATGACGGGCAGTCCGCTTGCCATGGCCTCGGTGACCACGTTGCCGAAGGTTTCGGTGAGGCTGGGGAACAGAAAGAGATCGCCAGAAGCATAGTGCGCGGACAGCTCGGCACCGACCTTTGCTCCGACGAAGATGAACTCGGGAAATTCGCGCTGCATGTGAACCGCTTCCGGGCCGTCTCCGACCAGCACGAAGCGCGCGCTCGGTCGGTTCGACTGGATGGCCTGGAACGCCTCGCGTGCCAGATCGAGATTTTTCTCCGCCGCGATCCGTCCGACATAGAGCACGACCAGGTCGTCATCCCCGCAGCCCCAGGCGCGGCGCAGTTCGGCGCTACGCCAGGCGGGCGAGAACTGATCGACGTCCACCCCCCTGCCGAAGACGTGCAGATTGAGGAAGCCGTCTGCGGACAGTTCGGCCTTGAGTTCCGCCGTCGGCACGAGCGTCGTGTCCGACCGGTTGTGGAAATGGCGCAGCGAATTGGCGATCCGCCGGGTCAGTAGGCCGAGTCCGTAATGACGGCTGTATTGTTGGAACTGGGTGTGGAAGCCGGTGATTGCGGGGATGTTGAGCGCCCGCGCGGCGGACAGTGCCGCGTGGCCGAGCGGTCCCTGGGTTGCGATGTAGATCAGATCCGGTCGATTGCGGTGCCAGAAGCGGCGCATGCGCCAATAGACGGGTAGTCCGAAGCGCAATCCACGGTAGCCGGGAATGGGCAAGCCCGGAACCAGCATCAGATCCATGCCGGCCGGCTTGGTCTTGTCTTGATCTGCTGTTTGCTTGGGGCGGACGAGTTGGATGCGGTGCCCTCGGTTTGCGAGCCCTTCGGCGAGATGGAGCATGGTGTTCGCGACACCATTGATCTCGGGCGGATAGGTTTCGGTGACGATGGCGACTCGAAGCGTCGGGCGCGTCCTCGCCGAGGATGCGTTCTGTTCTGCCGCCGTCATTGGATCAGCGCCAGGGTCGGGTCGAGATCCATCGCCTTGTCCGCGCGGTTCGAAGCGGGCTCCGGCGCGCAATGGCGTGCAGGGCGTTTCGCAGCGAGGCCCAGCGCCTCCGTGATCGCGTCATGGGTGCGCTCGGCCAGTGCGCGACGAGGGGTGTTCTCGTCCGCCTGGATCGGCGGCAGGAACTGGATGTCGGCGACCAGATTCGGATGACGGATGATGCGCCAGAGGCTGGCGACCAGTGTGTCCTCGCCGATATAGGCCGCCTCTCGTTCCGGTGCTGGGTCGGTGCCCCGGCGGTAGCCGATCGCGACCGGCTGGATCCTGGGGCCTGAGCCTTGGGCGATGCCGAAGAGCCTGGGGTGGAAGCGTCGCACCTCATGGCCGTCGGTCGTGGTTCCCTCCGGGAAGATCACCAGCGTGCCGCCGGACGAGACCAGATCGGAGATGTGAGAAGCGATATCGGTCGTCTGGTTCGCCCCTCGGGCGATGAAGAGGGTCCCTGCGATCTCGGCCATCCAGCCGATGAGCGGCCAGTCGCGGACCTCGGACTTGGAGAGGAAGCCGATCCGGCCCTGTGCGCCGACGATCGGAATGTCGAGCCAGGAGATATGGTTGGCGATCAGCAGGCACCCGGGCTCCGGTCGGCCGCGAACCGAGATTCGTACGCCGAGCGTGGCGCACAGCCGCTTGTGCCACCAGGCGGTGACGCGGGGTAGCCAGTCGGGTCGTTGCCCGTTCCGGTAGCGCAGGTTGACGTAAAGCGCGATCAAGGCACCCGTACCCAGGTGCTCGACGACTCGCAGGCTCCTCCAAAGCGACTTTCCGACCATCAGGCTCTCATCTTTCGCTAATGCGTTCCAGGAAGTGGCGCGAATACGCCGGGTTGAGTTCGTCGACGTTGAGCAGCATCAGGACATCGCCGACGCCGAAATCCGGGTCGCGGCAGGGTTCGCCGCAGGCCTTGGCGCCGAGCCGGATGTAGGCGCGCAGCAGTGCCGGCAAGGGGGCGTCCAAGGTGTCGTCGGACGTCTGGCTGGTGAGCAGCGGTGCGCGCGGTGTCACCCGAAGGTGCTCGGGGCCCATCGCCTGGCGGCGTATCCGGTTCATGATGGCGGCTGCTTGAATGTCCCGCTCGCCGAGCGGCATGCTGGCACAGCCGAATAGATAGTCGAACCCATGCAGGTGGATGAATCCGGCTAGGCCGGACCAGAGCACCGCGATGGCGGAGCCCTGTCTGAACTCGGGTGCGATACAGGTGCGGCCGACTTCGAGCAGGCGTCCTTGGAGCGCCTTGATGGGCTCAAGGTCGAACTCGCTCTCGGAGTAGAAGCGCCCGAGCCGCTTGGCCTCGCTATCGGTCAGAATGCGCGTGCAGCCGACCACCCGTCCGGTTTTGGTCTCGCGGACCAGGAGATGCTTGCAGTAATCGTCGAATGCGTCGATGTCGAGCTGGGCGGCGCCTTTGAGCTTGGCGCCCATTTCTTCGCCGAAGACCCGATAACGCAGGGCCTGCGCCTCGCGTACCTCGTGTTCGGACGTAGCGAGCTCGACGAAAAGTCGCTCACCGCGTGGGGCGACCTGGGCAGAAGCAGACACGGCCATTGAAAACCCTCGACAGTTGTTCGGCAAGTAGAGGGTTATGATATTTTGCGACTATTTCAGCTTGATGTGGGCGGCATGACGGGCTGGTGAAGACGTGCGGACGGGTTGGCTGGCACTGTGCGCCGCCCCGGTCCCGGATACGGCCGGTGTGCGGCACGGGCTCAGTCGCGCAGCGAGATGATGGGCCAGCCGCGTGAGGCGGCGGTCTCGCGCAGGCGGGGGTCGGGGTCCACCGCGACGGGGTGCGTCACACGCTCCAGCAGCGGCAGATCGTTGTGCGAGTCGCTATAGAAGGTGCTGCCGTCGAGGTCCAGGTGCTGGTCTTGCAGCCAGGCCTCCAGTCGGATCACCTTGCCTTCGCGGAAGGCCGGCGTCCCCTCGACTTCGCCGCTGTACTGTCCCCCGACCTCGGCCGGATCCGTCGCGATCAGGTGTGGCACGCCGAATCGTTCGGCGATCGGTGCCGTGACGAAGGCATTGGTGGCGGTGATGATGAGGAGCGTGTCGCCGGCATTGCGGTGGCGGGCGATGAGCGTCCGGGCCGATTCCAGCATGATGGGCTCGACCTGCTCGGCAATGAATTCCTCGCGCAGCCTCTCCATTGTCTCCCTGGGGTTGTCGCGTAGCGGCCGGAGCGAAAAGCGCAGAAATGCGTCGATATCCAGGGTGCCGGCCCGATAATCGGCGTAGAAGCGCTCGTTCTCGCGCTCGTAGTGTGCGCCGTCGACGATCCCTCGCGCGGCGAGAAAGCATCCCCATAGATGGTCGGAGTCGCCAGCGAGTAGGGTGTTGTCGAGATCGAAGAGTGCGAGAGCCATACGCAGGTGCGTCCTGGGGGTTGCCTGTGCGAGGGTGGTGGAAAGTGCAATCCGACGGGTATCATGCAGCGATACTCGGTCGATGCGTGGCGATACTCGCGGATTTGCTGGCGCGTTTCAAGGGACTGGGCCGCGTGGATGCTGATCCCGGGGCTCGATTTCGAGCGCCGCTTCAACCTGTGCGGACAAGCCGTTGATTGGCAATCGCTTAGTGGATCTGTTTGCTTGCCGCAGATGCGTCGGATATGGAAGAATTGGTCCGAAAGCGCCAACTGGATGAGACCCTTTGATCGACCACGACGGCTTCAGACCAAACGTCGGTATCATCCTGAGCAATCAGGATCGCCGCCTATTCTGGGGACGCCGCGTTGGCCAGAACGCATGGCAGTTCCCTCAGGGAGGCATCAATCCGAACGAGACTCCAGAGGAGGCCATGTTCCGCGAGCTCGAAGAGGAGGTCGGTTTGCAGGAGCAGCAGGTCACCATTCTCGGTTTCACGCGCGGTTGGCTCCGTTACCACCTTCCCAAACGCTACATCCGCCGCCATTGCGGTCCGACCTGCATCGGTCAGAAGCAGATCTGGTTCATGTTGCGGGTGAACTGTGGCGAAGAGGCGTTCTGTCTCGACCATACCGATAAGCCCGAGTTCGACGCCTGGCGCTGGGTCCGATACTGGCAGCCCTTGAACGAGGTCGTCTATTTCAAGCGCCATGTGTATCTGCAGGCGCTTGAGGAGTTGGCGCCGACCCTCTATCCGGATGGAGCTCCCCTGCGAGAGAGTCACTATGCGGGTGGGGCGAGGCTCCTGCGGCAGCGCTGTCCGTAGATGGCATCGGATCCTGACATCGGATCTCGGCTTGGGCGCCAGGGGGCATTGGTCCCCGCTTCGGCGCTTCTGCCGATCGGTCATCGACCTCGCCCTATTGCGGCGGCCTTTTTTCATCTCAGCTGAATTCAGGCAAGAGTTTGTCCGATCCCTCACCAAGCCAACAGGCTACACCCCATCAGCCGGCTCCACCGAGCATGTTGGAGTCGCTCCGGCGTATCGTGCAGGAGGTCAACAACGCCCCCGATCTCCAGTTGGCGCTCGACATCATCGTGCGGCGCGTCAAACAGGCGGTGGGCGCCGATGTCTGCTCGGTCTATCTCAACGATTTCGAGAATCACCGCCACGTTTTGCAAGCGAGCGAGGGACTGCGTCCGGATGCCGTCGGGCGCGTGCGTCTCGAATTGGGGCGCGGTTTGATCGGTCTGGTCAGCGAACGGGCCGAGCCTATCAATCTGGACGACGCAGCCAATCATCCGCGCTACGAATGCATCATCGACACGGGCGAGGAGCGCTATCACGGTTTCCTCGGTGCGCCCATCATCCAGAACCGCAAGGTGCTGGGCGTGTTGGTCCTGCGTCAGCGTCGTCGACGTCATTTCGGGGAGGACGAGGTCACCTTCGTCATGACCCTCGCCTCGCAGCTGGCCGGTGCCATCACCTTTGCGCGCACCAGCGGCGAACTCGCCCGTCTCCAAGACGACGGTATCCCGCAGCGCTTCCTTCCCGGGCTGGCCGCCTCGTCCGGAATCGGTATCGGCGAGGCCGTGGTGGTCTATCCCCCAGCCGATCTGAATGCGGTGCCGGATCGCCGTCCCGACGACCCCGAGGTCGAGGTGCATGAGTTCCGCCGCGCGGTAGGGGATGTCATCCAGGATCTGGAGCGCTTCGCGGCGCGTACCCAGAATCATCTGCGCGCCGAGGACATGGCCCTGTTCGACGCCTGGCGTCTGATGCTCGAAAGCGACACCCTGATCGATGGGACGCTGTCGCGGATCCGCGCCGGCAATTGGGCGCCTGGCGCCCTGCGCGAGACGATCACCGAGCACGCCCGCGTCTTTGACAACATGGACGATGCCTATCTGCGCGAGCGTGCCTCGGACGTGCGGGATCTGGGACGCTGCATCCTGATGCATCTACAGAATCAGGCGGCCGGTCCGGTCGAGTACGCGCCCCGGACGATCCTGGTCGGTGAGGAGATCAGTGCGATGCAGATCGCCGACGTTCCTCGCGAGCGTTTGGTCGGCATCGTCTCGACGACGGGTTCGGGTGCCTCGCACGTCGGTATTCTGGCTCGGGGCATGGGTATTCCGGCCGCCATGGGCGTTTCGGATCTGCCGGTCAGCCGGATCGAGGGGCGCGAGATGGTGGTCGACGGCTACCGTGGGCGCGTCTACGTCTCACCGGGACCGGCGGTGCGCTCCGAGTACCAGCGGCTCGCCGAGGACGACGCCGCGCTGACGAGCGAGCTGCAGACCCTTCGACACCTGCCGGCCGAGACCACCGATGGTTATCTGGTGCCGCTCTATCTGAACACCGGTCTGGTGTCGGAGGCGCGTCCGCTGGGGATCGAGGAGTCGGCTGGCGTCGGCCTCTATCGCACCGAGCTTCCCTTCATCGTGCGCGACAGCTTCCCGGGCGAGGGAGCCCAGATGGCGAACTATCGCCAAGTCTTGGAACTGTTCGCGCCGCGTCCGGTGACCATTCGCACCCTGGACATCGGTGGCGACAAGCCGCTGCCCTATTTCCCGATGCAGGAGGCCAATCCCTTTTTGGGCTGGCGCGGTATCCGCATCACGCTCGATCAGCCAGAAATCTTCCTCACCCAGGTGCGGGCCATCCTGCGCGCGGCGATCGGGCTCGACAATCTGCGTTTGCTCTTGCCCATGGTCAGCACGGTCGGCGAGGTGGACGATGCCCTTCTGCTGATTCGCCGAGCCCATGACGAGCTGTTGGAGGAGGGCTATCAGGTCAAGATGCCGCCGATCGGTGTCATGATCGAGGTGCCCGCTGCCGTCTATCAGACCGAGGCCCTGGCTCGGCGCGTCGATTTCCTCTCGGTCGGGACCAATGATCTGACCCAGTATCTGCTGGCCGTCGATCGCAACAACCCCCACGTCGCCAAGCTCTACAACGAATACCATCCGGCGGTTCTGCGCGCGCTACTGCAGATCCTGACCGGGGCCAAGCTGCATGGGCGCGAGGTGAGCGTCTGTGGAGAGATGGCTGGCGATCCCCTAGCGATCTTCCTGCTGCTCGGTATGGGCGTGCACAGCCTGAGCATGGGGGCGGGCAGTCTGCTGCGGGTCAAACGGGTTATTCGCAGTATCAGCCGGGCGCGGGCGCGTGAGGTTCTGAAGGTCGCGCTCGAGTGCGAGGATGCCGGCGCGGTGCGCCGGCTGCTCCTGGATGCGCTGGATGGCGTCGGGCTTGGCGCCTTGGTGCGGCCCGGCAAGTAACCGGCGAAGAAGCGCTCGGCTCCCTGGTCGGGCTTCAGTGTATCAGGGTGATGGAAAGCCCTTGCCGGGATTCAGGATGCCGGCCGGGTCGAAGCAGCGTTTGATATCCGCCATGAGCGCGAGCGCCGTCGGGCCAAGCTCCTGACCGACGAAGTCGCGCTTCTCGATTCCGACGCCGTGCTCACCGGATAGGGTTCCGTTCAGACGCAGAACCAGGGCGAAGACCGAGTCCAGACACTCGGCGGCCCTGGCGACCTCGTCCGGGTCGTCCGGGTCGATCAATAGATTGACATGGATGTTGCCGTTTCCTGCATGGCCGAAGTTGACGATACGGATGCCGGTGGTCTGCGAGAGCCGTTCGAGTCCTTCGATGAACTCGCCCATGCGCGAGACCGGGACTACGACGTCTTCATTGATCTTCTTGGGTGCAATGTGACGCAGCGTCGGCGATAGCGCCTTGCGCGTCTTCCACAAGGCTGCAATCTCCTCCTTGCTCTCGGCGCGTCGCAGTTCCAGCAAGCCTGCGTTACGGGCGGCGGCACTGACCGCCGACACGGACTCCTCGATGCAGGCTGCCGATCCGTCCAGTTCGATCATGAGCGCCGCGCCGGCCCCGTCCGGTAGGTCGAACTCGGCGTAGTGACGGACGGTCGCGATGGCGGAGGCATCCATGAACTCCAGCGCGCAGGGGATGACCGGCTGGGCCATGATGGCCGAGACGGCAGCCGCTGCGGTATGGATATCTGTATAGGTCGCGCGGAGCGTGCGCTTGGTCTCGGGCAAGGGGGTCAGCTTGAGCGTGGCCTCGGTGATGATAGCGAGGGTGCCTTCCGAGCCGACGATGAGACGGGTCAGGTCGTAACCGACGACGCCTTTGGTGGTCATGACGCCGGTGCGTAGCGTCTCGCCCCGTCCGGTCACTACCCTCAGTCCCAGGGTGCTTTCGCGGGCAGTGCCGTATTTCACCGCCCTCGGGCCGGCCGAGTTGTAGGCGAGGTTGCCGCCGATGGTGCAGGTCGCCGCGCTCGTGGGATCGGGCGGCCAGAAGAATCCCAGATCGCCGACCGCCTGCTGTAACTGGGCGTTGAGTACGCCAGGTTGGACGATCGCCAGTCGGTCCTCGGGGATAATTCGAAGAATGCGGTCCATGCGCTCCAGTGAGAGCACGACGCCGCCTCGGTCGGGAACTGTGGCACCGGTCGTTCCGGTTCCTCGGCCGCGGGCGGTCAGCGGCACGCCCGCGTCACGACAGAGCCCCACCAGATGGACGATCTGCTCCTCGTCCGAGGCAAAGACCACGGCCTGAGGTAGGGCGTGGCGGCGGCTGTTGTCGTAGCCGTAGGCCCAGCAGTCGGCCGGATCCGTGAGCAGGTGCCCGTCGCCCGCGATGCGTGCCAGTGCTCGACGAAATCCCTCCGAAAGGTCCGGGATGGCGAGTGGGGCGGGGTTATTTGTATTCAAAGAGTTTGACCACACGCTCGACGCCTGGGACATAGCGGACCTTTTCGGTTGCGGCATCCGCTTCTTCCGGGCTGACGAGTCCAAGCAGATAGACGACACGGTTCTCGGTTACCACCTTGATCCGTGTCGGGTTGAAACCGGGTAGATTCACGCCGGTCAGGGTCAGCTTGGCGCGGGAGGTGATGTAAAGATCCTCTGACTCCTGGGTCAGGCTGATGTTGGGACCGATGCTGATCTCGTCGATCACCCGTTTGACTCTGGGAATCTGGCTGACGACCTGGGTCGCATGATGGGCGACCTTCTCTGATTCCGCCTGGCCGGTCAGAAGAACGCTTTGATTGTAGCTGGTGACCGAGATGCCCGAATGGCCCTCGATCTGTGTGTCCTGCTGCAAGGCATGGGTCGCCGTCAGCTCGATCTCCTGGTCTGCGATGAAGGTCAGGTGGTCGCGTCTATCGTAGAGCGCCGATGCGCCGACGGCGGCCCCTCCGACGATCACTGCGCCGCAACCGCCGAGCGAGGTGGCGACGAGCGCCATCGCCAAGGCGATGGCGACCCTTGGGGCGTGTTTTGGTCGGGCTCGGTGCATCGAGATGTTGGAAGTCGTTGCGACCTCTACTGAGGGTCTAGCTCGATTCGACGGCGAAGGCATGTTGGATCCATTGGATGCGATTCTGGCCGTCGATGGCGATGACATCGAAGCGGCAAGGCAGGGTGCTGGGGTTGGTCTTTAGGTAGTGTCGGGCGGTCGTGATGAGGCGTTGCTGCTTGCGTCTGTCGACGGTCTCGGCCGGTGTGCCGAACTGGTTCGAACGGCGGAATCGTACCTCAACGAAGACGAGGACCGCACCATCGCGCATGACGAGATCGATCTCGCCATACCGGCAACGGTGATTGCGGGCCATCGTTTCGAGGCCCTGTCCGTTCAGAAAGGACTCGGCAAGCCGCTCGGCCTCGGCGCCGATTCCGCTCGTGTCCTTCGGTGATTTCATCAGGAGGTTCGGGCGTTCCCGTCGCTCAATCCGGTGTTTCGTCGGCGGGTCGCGGGCCTTGAGCGGTGAAGCGCGCGAGTGTGAGCTGCCGCTTGATTCGGCCCAGTGCGTCCATCGAGAGTCCGCCCGTTTGTCCTGGATAAAAGGCGCCGGGATTCTGCGATAGATCGGTGAGATGTGGCGTCAGCCGGTAGGCGTCGATCCCCATCGCATAGAGTCGCGCCAGCGGACCCGCCGCGTTCGTCGAGGTGCCCATGAGACGCTTCCGCGACAATGGGTCGTCGGCGTTCATGTCGAGCATCCAGGGGATGTCGACGAAATAGAGCCCGATCAGCGGCTTGTCGCGCACGGTGTCGAAACGTCCCGAGTAGACATGCGAGGTCGCGACCACCTTCAATCCGGCGGGCGCGAGCGACTGGATGTACGGATGGATGCGGCGCGCCGGCTCTGCGGTGGCGACCAGGAAGAGGAGGTCGGCGCTCGAATCCGCCATCAGCGTGCGCAGCGTCGCCTCGTAGCGCGGCCGCGTCGGGTTGTAGGTCGCCTGTCCGAGCAGGCTGCCCCCGAGATTGCGCCACTGACGTCGGAAGGCGGTGGCCATGCGGTTGCCCCAGGCGCCTTGCGGATAGAGGATGAGCGCGCGTCGCGAGCCCATGGTGAATGCGGTATTGGCGGCCTCGGTCGCCTCGTTCTCCGGCGACAGGGCGAATTGGAAGAGGTTTTCGGCGCGTCGGTCGCTGCGGGTCGCTTCGTTCAGTGCCAGTGTCGGGAGCGACAGGTGGCGTTTGCTCAGGAGTGCATCGACGGCGGGTTTCTCCAGTGGACCGATGACGTAATCGGCACCGGATTGGACCGCCTTGGCGTGAATCGCTGTCACGCGCGTCGCATTGGTGCTGTCCGCGAACTTGAGCGTTGGCGTCCGGTTGCGTGCATCCGCGCGCTTGGCGGCCTCGATGCCGTCTCTTACCGCCTTGGCCGCAGCGGCGAAACGACCGTTACGCGGCAGCATGACGCTGACCTGGTCGCCATCGGTATAGCCTCCGGTCAGCCTGTCGGCGTAGGCATGCCCTAAGTCGGGGAGTGCCGGATGTCCCGAATGCTTGTCTTTCCAGGTTCGATAGCTAGCTTCCAATCGTTCGGGAGAGGCGTTCGCACCCTTGAGTGCGAGCGCGGCTCCTGCCCAGCCTTTCATCGTTCCGCTACCGTTTCGGGTCAGCGTCTGCAATTGCGATTGGGGCAGCGATGCGAGCGCCGAGACGAGCGAGACCTGATTGGACAGGCGCGCGTTCTCGCCGTCGAGCACCCGGTCGAGCTGGGCCAGCGATTCGGCGGCTGCGATCGGCCGATCGGCGAGGCGTTGCGCGAAGGCTAGGGTGCCCAGTCGGCGCACCTGGAATGTCTTGGGGAGCGCGCGCGGCTGCATCCGTTCGAGATGTGCGATCGCCTCCTTTGGATGATCCGACAAGAGGGCGAGGTCCGCCTGTTCGAGCAGAAGCAATTGCTGTTGCAGGGGTGTCAGGGGGCTGGCGGAGAGCGTTGCGACCAGCTTTGCGGCTTCATTTGTCCGCCCGGCGGACAGATAGGCGTGGAGCGCCTTCAGCTGCAACTGGGCGCGTGCGGGTTGCGGCGCCTGGGTCGCGAGTTGCAGATAGGTTTCGGCCGCTTCTCGTTGTTTGCCTTGGTGCTCCGCAGTGGCTGCGCGCTCCAGGTCCGACTGAGCGACTGGAGCCAGGATCTGGGCCTCGTCGAAGGTCGGATTGACCGCGCAGGCGGTCAGAAGACCTGCGGCCAGAATGGCCGTCAACCAATAGGTGATGGACAGGGAGGTGCGGGCAACGCAATGCTTGGGCATGATTCCGTTCCGTTCGAAGGCTGTCAGGAGCGCAAGATGCAGCAATCTGGTGGGGTACTATACGTGGTCGCGACGCCGATCGGCAATCTCGCGGACATGACGGAGCGTGCACGCAAGGTCCTGACGGATGTGGATTTGATCGCCGCCGAGGATACGCGGCAAACCCTGCGCTTGCTCAATCATTTCGGGATTTCAGCGAACCTGATCGCCTGTCACGATCACAACGAGGCGAGCGTTTCGCGCCGTCTGCTGAGCGCGCTGGAGGATGGGCGGGATGTCGCCCTGGTGTCGGATGCGGGAACGCCGCTCATCAGCGACCCCGGTTACAGTCTGGTCTCGGCGGCTCGGGAGCAAGGTTTCGCCGTCGTTCCGATTCCGGGTCCGAGCGCCCTGATCTGCGCACTCTCTGCCGCAGGACTTCCCAGCGACCGTTTTCTCTTTCTCGGTTTCCCCCCGCGCTCAAGATCGCAGCGGCAGGCGTGGCTGAAGGACGTTGCCCGTGAGCCAGGAACCCTGATCCTCTACGAAAGCGGCAAGCGTACGGTGGCAACGCTCTCCGATATCGCCGAGACCCTGGGCGATGCGCGGCGCGTCGTTCTGGCCCGCGAGCTGACCAAGCGGTTCGAAACCTTTCTCTTTGGTTCGGCCGCCGAACTCATGCGTCGGGTCGATGAGGACGCGGAGCAGCAACTCGGTGAGTTGGTGATCCTGATCCAGGGACGGGGTGTTGGGGGTGACGCGGATGGATGCGAGGAGCAGGAACGGGTTCTTCGCGTCCTCGCTGAGTCGTTGCCTCTGAGTCAGGCGGCGGCGTTGGCCGCTCGACTGACCGGCGCCAAGAAGAATCCGCTCTATCGGTTGGGTCTTGAACTGGGGCTTGGCGGGGAGGGAGATTGACTCTCGCCTCGCAAAACACTCATTCCTTTCTTCGTTTGGCATCGAATTCGGGCGACGTCATGGTTGCGTAACCCATGTATAATGGTCGGCTTGAGAGTCAGCCAGGCAGCCGCTCCTTGCGTATGGAAGGGGAGGAAAGTCCGGGCTCCATAGGGCAGGGTGCCAGGTAACGCCTGGGGGGCGCGAGTCCACGGAAAGTGCCGCAGAAAAGATACCGCCAACCCCGCCTCGCGGCGGGCGGTAAGGGTGAAATGGTGCGGTAAGAGCGCACCGCGCTGGTGGCAACATCAGTGGCAGGGTAAACCCCACCCGGAGCAAGACCAAATAGGGGAACGCGCAGTTCACTCTGCAGCACGCGGCCCGCGTGTGTTCCCGGGTAGGTCGCTTGAGGCATGCGGTGACGCATGTCCCAGATGAATGGCTGTCCTCGACAGAACCCGGCTTATCGGCTGACTCTCTTCTCCTTCCTCCGCAGTCATTTCCCTCCCCTCGCTTCACCGCATGCCATCGAAGTCCATCTGCGACTTGGTCTCGCTGGTTCGCTCATAACTTGAGCTTTCTTTCCCATATCCTTGAAAAGTAGACGCTTTGCCGAAGTTGTCATGTCTGCATAACTTCCGCCTCTAAGTTGCTGACTGTCAAGAATAAAGGTCAGTGGTTTCTTGACGATGTCCAGGGGCACCTCTAACATGGTCGGCAAGTGGGAGTGCGTGGGGTTGAGTGGGTAGTCGGGGGGGGAAAACCACCAGGCGGCGACTGGCCAGGGGGATGCCGGTGTTTCGGGGGGTTTCCATCGTCAATCTGGATGCCAAGGGGCGTCTCGCGATTCCGTCCAAGCATCGTGAGCGTTTGCAGGAGGCCTGCGGTTCGCATCTGGTCATCACGGTAGACCGCGACCGTTGTCTTCTCCTCTATCCAGAGCCCGAATGGGAAATCATCGAGCGCAAGTTCGCCGCGCTCCCCGCGCTTGATCCCACAGCACGTTCTCTCCAGCGTCTGTATGTCGGAAACGCACAGGATGTGGACGTTGACGCCCAAGGTCGAATTCTGATTCCCCAGTATCTCCGCGATTTCGCCACTCTGGATAAGCGGGTCGCTTTCGTGGGGCAAGGCATCAAATTCGAACTCTGGGACGAAGACGCCTGGACGACGCGAAACGAAGCGGCATTGAACGATGCGGCGATCGGCGACTTGGCCCAGGCGAACGGGCTCGGCTCACTGACGCTTTAGGTTCGATGCGGCGCAATTGTTAGCCCACTTGAAACTCAATAATGACCGACGTGCTTCGCAACGATTTGTCTGGCGATCTTCCGCTGCATCTGCCAGTCCTGCTGGAGGAAAGCGTGTCCGCCCTGGTTTGGAATCCGGATGGCGTCTATATCGATTGCACCTTTGGTCGGGGTGGGCACAGTCGTGCCGTTCTTGCTCGACTCGGTCGTGCCGGTCGCCTGATCGGGATCGATCGCGATCCGGAGGCCGTCGCCGAGGGCAAATTGCTGGCCGCGCGGGATCCGCGCTTCAGCATCCACCATGGCCGCTTCTCCTCCATCGGCGAGGTCGCGCGTCAGGCCGGTGTTGCGGGCAAGCTGAGCGGAATCCTCTTGGACCTCGGTGTGTCCTCGCCGCAGCTGGATTCGCCTGAACGCGGTTTCAGCTTTGGCGCGGATGGTCCGCTCGATATGCGCATGGATCCCGAGCGAGGGTTGTCCGCAGCCGATTGGCTCGCTAGGGCGGACGAGTCTGAAATCGCCAGCGTGCTCCATGAATTGGGCGAGGAGCGTTTTTCCAGGCGGATCGCGCGCGCCATCGTCACGACGCGTGCTGAGACGCCCATCCTCTCGACCAGCCAGCTCGCCGATCTGGTCGCCCGCAGCGTGCGCACCCGTGAACCGGGAAAACACCCGGCGACCCGGACCTTCCAGGCGCTGCGCATTCGCGTCAACGAGGAGCTGGACGAGGTGCGTCTCTGCCTCGATCAGGTCTGTGACCTTCTCGCGGTTGCCGGACACTTGGTCGTCATCAGTTTCCATTCGCTGGAGGATCGGATCGTCAAGCGTTTCATCCGCGATGAGTCACGCGGTCCTCAACTGCCCAAGGGTTTGCCGGTCCAGGCGGTCGCAACTCGGGGGCGTCTGTGCGCGGTCGGTAAGCAGATTCGTTCCAGCGATGAGGAGGTGGCTGCGAATCCGCGCGCCCGAAGCGCCGTGATGCGCATCGCCGAGCGTCTGTCATGAGCCGCAACGGTGTCGTCATGCTCGCGCTACTCACGCTGGTGGTGATCCTTTCTGCGGTCGAGGTGGTGCACGTCAAGTATCTGACGAGGATCCAATTCGCCCATTTGCAGGACCTGCGAGCACAGCGCGACGCGATCGATGTGGAGTGGAACCGGCTGCGCCTCGAAGAGGCGGCGTTGTCCACGCATGCACGCGTCGAAAGTAAGGCGCATCAGCAGCTGGGAATGTTCACTCCTCGCTTGAGCGATGTACTTCTGATCGAGGGGGCGGGTCATGGCCAGCCGTAATCGCCGCACGCGGCGGACCGCGCCGACACCCAAGGCAAAGCCGAATCTGCGACTGCGCCGTCAGTTGCTCGTGGGGGCGCTGTCGGTTGCCTTCGTCGTGCTGGCGGGGGCCGTGTTCTTCCGTCAGGTCATCGAAACGGATTTCCTGCGCACCGAGGGCGAGCGGCGTTATCTGCGTGACGGCGAGATCGCTGCGCGTCGCGGCATGATCACCGATCGCAACGCCGAGCCGCTGGCCGTGAGCACGCCGGTCGAGACGGTATGGGCGGAGCCGCGCAAGCTCGTTCTGAATCTGGATGCGATCGGGCCGCTCGCCACAGCGCTCAAGCTCGACGCAGCCGGTCTGCGTCAGAAGATCCTCGACAATCGCGAGCGCGGTTTCCTCTACATCAAACGCCGGATCTCCTTCGGCGAGGCGCGCGCCGTCCGTGAAGCGATCGCGGAACATGATATCGAGGGTGTCGATTTCGAGACCGAGTATCGGCGCTTCTACCCGGGGGCCGAGGTCTTCGGGCACGTCATCGGCTTCACCAATATCGAGGACCGAGGACAGGAGGGGCTGGAACTCGAATACGACGACCAGCTCAAGGCCGTTCCGGGGCTGCATCGGGTCATTCGCGACGGGCGTCATCGCATCGTCCAAGAGGTCGAGCAGATTCGTCCCCCGCATCCCGGCAAGGATCTGGAGCTGAGTCTCGATCGCCGGCTGCAGTTTCTCGCCTATCGCGAGCTCCTGAAGGCGGTGAAAGAGAACAAGGCCAAGGGCGGTACCGCCGTGGTGTTGGACGTGGCTACTGGCGAGGTGTTGGCCATGGTCAACCAGCCTGGCTACAACCCCAATGGCGATCGTGACGGCAGCAGCGACCGTCGACGCAACCGCGCCGTGACCGACGTCATGGAGCCGGGTTCGACCGTCAAGCCCCTGGTGGTCGCGGCCGCGCTGGAGAAGGGGCTGGTCGCGCCGACGACCCGGATCGCGACCGGCCCGGGATTCCTGCGGGTGGGCCGCAACCTGGTCAAGGACGTGCACAACTACGGGACGCTCGACGTAACGGGCGTCATCACCAAATCGAGCAATGTCGGAGCGGTCAAGATCGCCCAGATGATGGACTATGCGGGCCTCTGGAACATGTATCGCGAGGTCGGGTTCGGTCAGCCGACGGGCGTCGGTTTTCCGGGCGAGATCCGAGGCAGCCTCCGCCACTACTCTCAATGGCGGCCCTTCGAGCATGCGACCATGGCGTTCGGCTATAGCCTCTCTGTGACGGCATTGCAGCTCGCCCAGGCCTATGGCGTGCTGGCCGCCGATGGTATCAAGCGTCCGGTGACCCTGCTGAAGCGGGATCCGAGCGATCCGATCGAGGGCGAGACACGGGTCCTGAGCGTGGAGACCGCGCGCAAGGTGCGGGCCATGATGGAGACCGTGGTCTCGGACAAGGGCACCGCCAAGCGCGCCGAGATTCCCGGCTACCGCGTCGGTGGCAAGACGGGGACGGCCAAGAAGGCCGGTTCCCGAGGCTATGGTGGCCATCGCTATCAGGCGGTCTTCGCCGGCTTCGTGCCCGCAGGCAAGCCTCGGCTCGTCATGGTGGTGATGGTCGACGAGCCGGGTGGCAAGTCCTATTACGGTGGCCTCGTGGCAGCGCCCGTCTTTCAGCGGGTGATGGAAGGGGCCTTGCGTCTGTTCAATGTGCCGCCCGACGACCCTGCGTCCTCCATGCTGCTCGCTCGCAAGGAGGTGGCGCCATGATGGCATTGGCGCAGCCCGGTTACGTCTGGCGTCTCGGCGATCTGATCGGGGGACTTTTCGATCTGCCGCCCGAGTCGGAGTCGGCCTTGGACCTTCGGGTCTCGGGGCTTGCCCTGGACAGCCGAACGCTGATTCCAGGCGCGCTGTTTCTCGCCTGTCAGGGACGTTGCGTTCATGCGCTCTCCTTCGCCGACGAGGCGCGCCGACGTGGTGCGATCGCGATTCTCGCCGAATCCACCGACGAGTGGCCGGTCGAGGTGATGCGTCATCTGGAGGGGCGTCTCGGTCTGCCGGTGATCCCTGTCGCGGCCCTGTCCTCGCGTCTCGCCGCCATCGCCGACCGATTCCATGGCACCCCCAGCGCGCGTCTTGAGGTCTTTGGCATCGCTGGGGCGAGCGGCAAGACGAGTCTCGGTCATCTGCTGGCTCAGGCGTGTTCGGCCGAGTTCTCCTGTGCACTGATCGGGTCGATCGGAAACGGTTTTCCCGGGGATCTGCATGTCGGGCCGAGCGCGACATCGGATCCGCTCACTCTGCAATGGACGCTGGAGGACCTGCGTTCGCGCGGTGCTCGGGGTATTACTCTGGAGATGCCCAGCCATGCGCCTGCGCGTTCCTCCTTGTCGGCGGTGCGTGTCTCGCATGCCCTCTTTACCAACCTGGATCGGAACCAACGCGTCGCGCATGACGGTGCCTCCGTCGAGGTCGAGGCCGTGCGCGCGCTGTTCGCGTCTCCCGGTTTGGCGTGGGCCGTGCTGAACCTCGACGATTCCTTGTCGGACGAGATTCTGGACAGCCTGGCCCCTGATGTTTCGGTTGCGGCCTACAGTCTGCGACCGGATGCCCATCCGCCGGGGCGCTGCGATCTCTGGCTCCAGGCCCGTGCGATCGAGACCCTGCCGCGCGGTCTGCGCATGCGTGTCCAGTGCACGGATGATTCTGGGCTGGAGGAGGCCGTGCTTGAGGTGGGCCTGCTCGGTCGTTTCAACGCCGCGAACCTTATGGCCGTGCTCGCCGTCCTGCGCTCGCGTGGTGGCTCACTCGATCGTGCGGTGCGCGAGGTTGCGCGCGTGCGTCCCGTGCCCGGCCGCATGGAGTGTTTCGGCACCGACTCCACGCCGCAGGTCGTGGTCGATGGCGCCAATACGCCGGAGGCGCTGGAGCGGGTGCTGTTGAATCTGCGCCTGCACGGTTATCGGCGGATCATCAGCGTCTTTGGCTGCGACGGCAGCCGTGATCGCGCCAAGCGCGCCCGCATGGGTGCCATCGCCGAGCAGCTGAGCGATCGCATCATCCTGACCGACGACAATCCGCGCCATGAATCGGGGGATGCCATCCTCGCCGATATTCTCGCCGGGCTGTCCGCTCCGGATGAGGTGAGACTGGAGCGTCAACGCGGCCTGGCCATTCGGCGGGCCATCGCCTTGGCGAGCACCGAGGACGCCGTGCTGGTTGCCGGCAAGGGGCATGAAATCATTCAGGATATGGGCGAGCTCAAGGTGCATTTCAGCGATCGCGCGCAGGTCGTCGAGGCCTTGCGCGAATGGCGGGAGGGGCACCACTGATGTGGACTCTCGCCGATGCCATCGCCCAGGCGGGCGGAACCCTCCAGGGAGAGGACCGATCCTTTACTAGTGTCGGCACGGATTCGCGTGCCGACTGCTCCGGGCAGCTATTCATCGCCTTGCGCGGCGATCGATTCGACGGACATCAATATGTCGAGGCCGCACAGCGCTCGGGCGCCGTGGCGGCGATGGTCGACCATCCGCTGCCGCTCGATCTGCCGCAATGGGTCGTGCCGGATACCCGTCTGGGCCTCGGTCGCCTGGCCGCCGCCTGGCGGGACCGTTTCACCGGACGGGTCGTCTCCATCACCGGGAGCAACGGCAAGACCACCGTCAAGGAAATGGTCGCGGCGATTCTTGAACGCGCCGGTCGGGTGCGGGCCACGCAGGGCAATCTGAACAACGATATCGGCATGCCCCTGACTCTGCTGCGGGCGCGTGACGAGGACTTTTTGGTTCTGGAGATGGGCGCCAATCATCACGGCGAGATCGGCTACATGACCGAGATCGCACGGCCCGATGTGGCGCTCATCACCAACGCCGGTCGTGCGCACCTGGAAGGATTCGGCAGTCTAGAGGGTGTCGCTCGGGCCAAAGGCGAGATCGCGCGCGGTCTGGCGTCCGGGGGCACCTTCGTGGTACCCGGCGACTCGCCCTTCACGCCGCTATGGCGCGAACTGGCCGAGGGACGCCGACTCTTCGCTTTCGGGATGGCGCCGGGCGCGGCCGATCTGTGCGCCGACCCGTCCTCCATTCGCGTCGCCTGGGACGCTGACGGATTTCGCACCGAGTTCGGCGCACTGCTGGGTTCGGTGCCGATCCCCATCCGGCTTCAGTTGGCGGGGCGGCACAATGTCCGCAATGCGTTGGCCGCCGCCTCGGTCGCCCTGGCGCTTGGCATCGACGAGACGGCCATTCGCGAAGGTCTGGCGTCCTTGTCCCCGGTCAAGGGGCGGCTCTGTCCGCACTCCTGCGGTGGTCTCTCGTTGATTGACGACACCTACAACGCCAATCCCGATTCGATCGCGGCTGCGATCGAGGTGCTGGTTGGGCTCGGCGGGCGCGGTTGGCTGGTGCTCGGCGATCTCGGCGAGTTGGGTCCCGAGGCCGAGCATCTGCATCGCGAACTGGGGCGCATGGCCTTGGCCGCTGGCGTCGAGCGTCTGGCGACCCTGGGGACCTTGACGGCCGGGGCCAGCGAGGCGTTCGGGTCGGGGGCACGGCATTTTTCGCAGCGGGAGTCGCTGGTCGACTTCCTGCGTTCGGAGCTAGGTCCGGATGATCGGGTCCTGGTCAAGGGTTCGCGCTTGGCGCGGATGGAATTGGTCGTAGAGGCGCTGTGCGCCGAGGTGGGGCGTTAGGATGTTGTTGTTATTGACTGAATGGCTTGCCGAGATCTATAGCGGATTCGATGTCTTCCGCTATCTGACCTTGCGCGCGATTCTCGGCGTCCTGACCGCCCTGTCGATCGCCCTATTGGTCGGTCGTCCCATGATCCGTCGTCTGCGGGTCTACAAGATCGGCCAGACGGTGCGCGACGATGGCCCCCAGAGCCATCTCTCCAAGTCCGGCACGCCGACCATGGGCGGGGCGCTCATCCTGGTGGCGGTCGGCATTTCGACCCTGCTCTGGGCCGATCTGAGCAATCATTACGTCTGGATCGTGCTGCTGACCACCCTGGCGTTCGGGTGCATCGGTCTGGTCGACGACTACAAGAAGCTGGTCAAGCGGGATCCGCGCGGTCTTCCGGCGCGCTGGAAGTATTTCTGGCAGACGCTCGCCGGCTTCGCCGCCGCTGTGGCGCTCTATGCGACGGCCGCTTCCCCGGCGGAGACGGCACTGCTGATTCCCTATACGAAGAATTTCGCGATTCAGCTCGGGCCTTGGTTCATCCTCCTGACCTATTTCGTGATCGTGGGGTCGAGCAATGCGGTGAACCTGACCGACGGGCTCGATGGCCTGGCGATCATGCCGACCGTCCTGGTCGCTGGCGCCTTGGCCATCTTCGTCTATGCGTCCGGACATGCCCAGATCGCCAACTACCTGCTGATTCCTCACCTGCCCGAGGTCGGTGAACTGGTCATCTTCTGTGGCGCGCTGGTCGGTGCGGGGCTTGGATTCCTGTGGTTCAACGCCTATCCGGCCCAGGTCTTCATGGGCGATGTCGGGGCTCTGGCCCTGGGTGCCGCGCTCGGCGTGGTTGCGGTCGCCGTGCGGCAGGAGCTGGTGCTCTTCATCATGGGCGGCGTCTTCGTGGCCGAGACGTTGTCCGTAATGCTGCAGGTGATGTCCTTCAAACTGACCGGCAAGCGCGTCTTCCGCATGGCCCCGCTGCATCACCATTTCGAGCTCAAGGGTTGGCCCGAGCCGCGTGTCATCGTGCGTTTCTGGATCGTGACCGTGGTGTTGGTCCTCATCGGTCTGGCAAGTCTGAAGATTCGGTGATCGAGATGCACGCCGAACAGCGGATGGACATGGATCGGGCGCCGGGACACCAGAGCAAGACCCTCGTCGTGGGGCTTGGCAAGACGGGGCTGTCCTGCGCGCGTCATTTGCGCGCGCGGGGTGTGATGGCCGCCGTGACCGATTCGCGCTCCCAGCCGCCCGGACTCGACACCTTGCGTGCGCAGATGCCGGAGCTGGCGATCTTCGTCGGAGGCTTCGACCCCGAGGTGTTTGCGGCGGCGACCCAGCTGGTGGTGAGTCCTGGGGTACCGGTTGCCGAGCCCTTGATTCAGGCGGCGATCGCGCGCGGTGTGCCTGTCATCGGTGACGTGGAACTCTTCGTGCGTGCCGCACGGGCGCCGATCTGCGCCATCACCGGCTCCAACGGCAAGAGCACCGTGACGACCCTGGTCGGACTCATGGCGCGGCTGGCCGGTCGTCGTGTTGCGGTCGGGGGCAATCTCGGCGAGCCGGTTCTCGACCTGCTCGAACAGCAGGCCGACCTCTATGTGGTCGAGCTGTCGAGCTTCCAGCTGGAGACCACGCCTGGATTGCGGGCCGATGTTTCGGTGGTGCTCAATGTCTCGGCGGATCATCTCGACCGGTATCCCGACCTTGCGGCCTATGCCGAAACCAAGTCTGCGGTCTATCGCGGGGCGGGCGTCGCCGTGGTCAATCGGGACGATCCGCTGGTCCTCGCCATGCCGCGCGCGTCCAAACGGGAGATCGGTTTCACCCTCGGCGCGCCCGGCTCGGACGATCTGGGGTTGCGTCGGCTTGCCGCATCGGCGTCCGAGCCCGAGACGCTCTGGATCTGTCATGGCGACGAGCCTCTGATGCCGGCCTCCGAGGTGGCGATACCGGGGCGCCACAATCTCGCCAATGCCTTGGCTGCCTTGGCGCTGGCGCTGGCCTGCGGCATTCCGAGAGAGCCCGCGTGCGAGGCGCTTCGAACCTTCCCGGGGCTTCCGCATCGCAGCGAACTGGTCGGCGAGCGCGATGGGGTCCGCTGGTACGACGATTCCAAGGGAACCAATCCGGGTGCGACCGTCGCGGCGCTCGACGGGCTCATTGCAGAGGGGACCTCGGCCCGGGCCGTTTTGATCGCGGGCGGGGTCGGTAAGGGGGCCGATTTCCAGCCGTTGCTGCCTGCGGTGAAGCGGGCCGCTCGGGCGGTGGTGCTGATCGGGCGCGACGCACCGCTGATCGAGGCCGTGCTGGCTGGCGCCGTGCCTTTGGTTCATGCCTCCGACATGGCCGAAGCGGTGGGGCAGGCCGCCGCGCTCGCTCAGCCTGGGGATTGCGTCCTCCTGTCTCCCGCCTGTGCCAGTTTCGACATGTTCGACAACTATGAGCACCGTGGGCGAGTCTTCGCCGATGAGGTTCGGAGGCTTGTGTCATGACCGCCGCCGCCCGCACCCGCCGTGCGTCACCGCGTCGCCGAGAACGGGTTCCGCCGATGGACTACCCGCTGCTGGTCTGCGCCCTGGGGTTGCTTGCCTTCGGCTTCGTGATGGTCGCCTCGGCCTCCATGTCGATCGCCGAGAACTGTTGCCACGATCCCTTCTTCTACGTGACACGTCATGCCCTGGCCTTGGGTTTGGCGCTGGCGGCTGGGCTCTTGGTCTATCAGATTCCGCTCGAAACCTGGGAGCGTCGAGGAACGGTGCTTTTCCTCATCAGCATGCTGGTACTGGTGCTGGTGCTGGTTCCGGGAATCGGACGTACCGTCAATGGCGCGACCCGTTGGATTCCGCTGGGGCCGCTGAACATTCAGCCCTCCGAGTTCGTCAAGCTGTTCGCCATCATCTATGTCTCGGGCTATCTGGTCCGTCACGCGGATTCGGTCGCCAACTATCTCTCCGGCTTCATCCGGCCGATGCTTCTGATTGGCGTGGCGGCCGCGCTGATCCTCATGCAGCCCGATTTCGGTACCACGGCCGTCATGTTGGCGACCGTCATGGGTCTTCTGTTCCTGGGGGGGGTGAGCATCCTGCCATTCGCCTTTCTCATCGGTGTCGTGGGTGTCGGACTGGTCGCGCTCGTCATCTTTTCGCCCTATCGCTGGGCGCGTGTGACCTCCTTCCTCAATCCCTGGGAGGATCCCTTCAATTCCGGCTATCAGCTCAGTCAGGCGCTGATCGCCTTCGGGCGCGGCGAATGGTTCGGCGTGGGGCTCGGCAATGGGATCCAGAAACAGTTCTTTCTCCCGGAGGCGCACACCGACTTTCTCGCCTCCGTGATCGGCGAGGAGTTCGGCTTGGTCGGCATGATGGTCCTGATTGCGGCCTTCGTCTTTATCGTCTGGCGGGCCTTCGCGATCGGCGTTCGGGCCGAGGTGCTGGAACGCCGTTTCGCCTCCTATGTCGCGCAGGGCATCGGGCTGTGGCTCGGTATGCAGGCCTTCGTCAACATCGGGGTGAACGTCGGTTTGCTTCCCACCAAGGGGTTGACCCTGCCCTTTCTCAGTTATGGCAGTAACAGCCTCATCGTCGGCTGTATGGCGATCGCGATCCTGCTGCGCATCGATGTCACCGTCCGCGAGCAGGAGTCGGACGCCAAATCGAAACGGGGGGTGAAATGGGTCCGTGCATAGGTGTCATGGCCGGAGGAACCGGTGGGCATGTCTTTCCGGCCCTGGCGGTGGCCGAGACGCTGCGCGCCCAAGGCGCTCGTGTGTTCTGGATCGGCACGCACTGCGGCATGGAGTCGCGTCTGGTTCCGGACCATGGCTTCGAGATGGAATGGGTCGGCATCGAGGGCGTGCGGGGCAAGTCGCTCGGCCAGATGCTGCGTGCACCATTCCGTCTGACCCGTGCGCTGTTGCAGGCCCGTCGCATACTCAAGCGGCGCGAGGCCGATCTCGTGCTCGGCATGGGTGGATTCGTTTCCGGTCCGGGCGGTCTGGCCGCGCGCGCCCTGGGTCTGCCGCTGGTGATCCATGAGCAGAATTTCGTCCCCGGCATGACCAACCAGTGGCTGGCGCGCGTTGCCAATCGGGTCTTCGAGGCATTCCCCGGCAGCTTCGCGGCAGGGCGTCGCGCGATCGCGACGGGCAATCCGGTGCGCCAGTCCATCCTGGACCTCCCCGAGCCCCGAGCGCGTTTCGCCGGTCGCGAGGGCGCGCCACGCCTGCTGATTCTGGGCGGTTCTCTGGGCGCCAAGGCGCTGAACGAAACGGTGCCGCTCGCCGTGGCCGGTCTGCCGGCCGGGATGCGTCCTGAGATTCGCCATCAGGCGGGCGAGCGAACGCTGGAAACCGCGCGCGAGGCCTATCGATCGGCCGGGGTCGCGGCCGATGTGGTGCCTTTCATTCGCGATATGGCCGAGGCCTATGCCTGGGCCGATCTCGTGGTATGCCGTTCTGGTGCCCTGACCGTGTCCGAGCTGGCCGCCGCCGGCGTTCCCTCTGTCCTGGTCCCCTATCCCTTCGCCGTGGACGACCATCAGGTCGGAAACGCGCGTTATCTCGTCGATTCTGGTGCCGCACGCCTCATCATTCAGCGTGATCTGACTGCGGCTGGATTGACCGTTCAGCTCGCCGAACTTCTCGGCGATCGCTCCATGCTGCTCGGCATGGCCGAAAAGGCGCGTGGTTTGGCGCAGCCGGAAGCGGCCGAGCGGATCGCTGCAACCTGTCTGGATTTTTCGACGCGGGGCGTTGGAGGTGTTGGTCGATGAACGCTCACCTGCAACATACGGCGGCCCGGATGGGGCGTGTGCGACGTCTGCACTTCATCGGTATCGGCGGTTCCGGCATGAGCGGAATCGCCGAACTCATGGCCAACCTGGGCTACGAGGTGGCCGGCTCGGATCTGCGCGCCAGCGATGTCACACGTCGGCTTCAGGGGTTGGGCATCGACATCTTCATCGGACATCGGGCCGAGCAGGTGGTCGACGCCGATGCGGTGGTGGTTTCGACCGCTATCGATGAGACCAACCCGGAGATCCAGCAGGCCAGGGAGTTGCGTATCCCCATCGTGCGCCGCGCCGAGATGCTGGCCGAGCTGATGCGCTTCTATTACGGGGTCGCGATCGCCGGCACCCACGGCAAGACGACCACGACCAGTCTGGTGGCCAGCATCCTGACCGAGGGCGGTCTGGATCCGACCTTCGTCATCGGTGGCCGCCTCACGAGCGCGGGTACCAATGCCAAGCTGGGAACCACTAAGTATCTGGTCGCCGAGGCGGACGAGAGCGACGCCTCCTTCCTCTATCTCCAGCCGATGATCGCCGTTGTGACCAATATCGATGCAGATCATATGGTTACCTACGGGAACGATTTCGCGCGATTGCGCCAGACCTTCATGGAATTCCTGCATCACCTGCCCTTCTATGGTCTGGCGGTGCTCTGTATCGATGACGACGAGGTCCGTTCGCTGCTGCCCACGGTCGCGCGTCCGGTGCGTACCTATGGCACCCGCGAAGAGGCGGACGTCCGTGCGACCGATATCCATCAGGAAGGCATGCGGACGATCTTTCGCGTGCATTGCGCCGAATTCGAGCGGCCCCTGACCGTCGACATGAATCTGCCGGGCCGACACAACGTATTGAACGCACTGGCGGCCATCTGCGTCGCCCTGGAGTTGGGTGTCGATGAGGAGGCGATCCGTCGGGCGCTCGACGGATTCCAGGGCGTGGGTCGGCGCTTCGTCGTGAACGAGGTGACGGATCCCCAGGGGCGCAGTCTGTTGGTGGTGGACGACTACGGCCATCATCCGCGCGAGCTGGCAGCAACCCTGGCGGCGGCCCGTGCGGGCTGGCCGGAGCGGCGTCTGGCGTTGGTGTTCCAACCGCACCGCTATTCGCGCACCCAGGAGCAGTTCGAGGACTTCGTCGAGGTGCTCTCGACCCCGGATGCCTTGATCCTGTGCGACGTCTACCCGGCCGGCGAGACGCCCATCGCCGGGGCCGATGGACGTTCGCTGAGTCGAGCGATTCGCATGCGTGGCGAGTTGGAGCCCATCTTCGCTCAGACGATCGATGCGGTACCCGGCCTGCTGGCCAATCTGATCCAGGATGGCGACATCCTGCTGGTGGCCGGGGCCGGCGATATCGGTGGCGTGGCTGCGCGTCTGCCGGCCATGCTGGAGGAGGGACTCGGATGAGCGCCAGCCGTTGTCGTTGCAGGAGAGGGTCATGATCGAACGGTCCCTGATACGACGTCTGTTCATGGGCTGCGGAGAGTCCCTGCGCGCGGCAACCGCCGACAACTCAGCGCGGTGCCTCGCTGGCGTCTCGCTCGTGCGCTCCGCGTCCGGAACCGTGTCGCATCGCTCGCCCACGGGTCCGTGCCCTGGACGGGGGGCTCTGAAATGACGCCGACCGCTCCGACTGGACTGAGAGGCGAGCTGCGGCTCGACGAGCCGCTGGCTAGCCATACCACCTGGCGGGTCGGCGGCCCCGCGCGCCGCTTCTATCGTCCGGCCGACGCCGAGGATCTGTCGCGCTTCCTGTCGCAACTGGATCCCGATGAGCCGCTGCTGTGGTTGGGGCTCGGGAGCAACGTCTTGATCGACGACCGTGGGTTTGCGGGAACCGTGATCCATACCCAGGGCTGCCTGGCCGCCCTGGAGCGTCGCGGCGAGACGGGCATTTATGCCGAGGCGGGTACGGCTTGCGCGAAGCTGGCGCGGTTCGCGGCGCGTCTCGATCTGGTCGGTGTCGAATTCCTGGCCGGAATCCCGGGCACCATGGGCGGTGCGCTCGCCATGAATGCGGGCGCCTGGGGCGGGGAAACCTGGTCCCATGTGGCGCGCGTGCGCACCATCGATCGCCAGGGGCGAATCCGGGAGCGCGGACCCGAGGCGTTCAGCGTCGGCTATCGGCACGTTCAGGGACCCGAAGGCGAGTGGTTCCTCGACGTCGATCTGGTGCTGACACCCGGAGACGGCACGGCCGCCATGGCGCGCATCCGCGAGCTCCTGGAGCGTCGCGCCGCGACCCAGCCGACCGGGCTGCCGAGCTGCGGATCCGTGTTCCGCAATCCGCCGGGCGATCATGCGGCACGTCTCATCGAGTCCCATGGTCTCAAGGGATATCGGATCGGCGGCGCTCAGGTATCGGACAAGCACGCCAATTTCATCATCAACACGGGTGGAGCGACCTCTGCGGACATCGCCTGCCTCATTACTCACGTACAAGATGCCGTCGAGTCTCGCACCGGAATCCGTCTGGTCCCCGAGGTTCGACGGGTCGCTGGAGACTCTGCATGACGATTGATGCGGCTGGATCTGCAGCCCGGTTCGGGAAGGTCGCGGTCCTGTTGGGAGGGACGGCGGCCGAGCGCGAGATTTCGCTCAAGAGCGGACAGGCGGTGCTCGATGCGCTGCTGCGCTCGGGTGTCGACGCCCATCCGCTCGATCCCGATGGCGAGGTGCTGAGTCGTTTGCGCGCCGGGGCCTATGATCGTGCCTTCATCGTCCTGCACGGTCGGGGTGGCGAGGACGGTCAGATCCAGGGGGCCCTGGAGACGATCGGTCTGCCCTATACGGGGGCCGGCGTGCTGGGATCGGCGCTGGGAATGGACAAATACCGCTGCAAGCTGCTCTGGGCTGGGCGTGGTCTGCCGACGGCCGACTTCGTGCTGCTGCGCGGCGCCGACGATCTGCCGGCCGCCGCCGAGTTGGGCTTTCCGCTCATGATCAAGCCGGTCCACGAGGGATCGAGCATTGGCATGGCCCGGGTCGAGTGTCGCGAAGCGCTTGAGCAGGCTTGGCGCAACGCGGCCGAGTTCGATGCGCTGGTGCTGGCCGAGCGCTGGATCCAGGGCGCCGAGTATACCTGCGCCATTCTGGGACACGAGGCATTGCCCTTGATTCGACTGGAGACCCCGCATGCCTTCTACGACTTCGAGGCGAAGTATCGGGCCGACAGCACCCTCTATCATTGTCCCTGCGGACTTCCCGAGGGCGAGGAGGCGCGGCTGCGTCAATTGGCGCTGGACGCGTTCGACGCGGTGGGGGCGAGCGGCTGGGGGCGCGTCGATTTCATGGTCGATGCGGACGGCCGACCCTTCCTGCTCGAAATCAATACGGTTCCGGGGATGACCGATCACAGCCTGGTGCCGATGGCGGCCCGTGTCGCTGGGATCGATTTCGATACCCTGGTGTGGCGCATTCTCGAAACGAGCCTCTAACGTGACAGCGACGCGGCGAGTCGAATCCGGATCGGCGAGCGAGCCCGCTCCCTGGCGCTCGCGCCTGCTCGCCTTCGTCGGCCTGGCCCTGTTTGGTGGTATGGGGGCTGTCGTCTGGCTGTTCGGGTATTGGGAGCCGCGTCTGCTGCCGATCCTGGTGATCGAGGTCGAGGGTGGGCTGCATCACCACTCCTCGGAGCTGCTGCAGCAGACGATCAGCGAGCGCCTGCACGGCGGGATCCTGACTGCGGATCTGGACGATCTCAAATCCGCAGCCGAGGAGTTGCCCTGGGTGGGGCACGCCAACTTGCGGAGGGTTTGGCCCGATCGCCTTTTGGTACGGGTCGAGGAACATCGGCCGATCGCGCGTTGGAACGCCGATGGTTTGGTTACGGCCGATGGGATCGTCTTCCATCCGCTGTCGCGGACCATCCCGGCCGGTTTGCCGCTGCTCGAAGGCGACGACAAGCGGGCGCCCGAGGTGGCGAAGCGCTATCAGCAGTGGCGCGACGACCTGATGCTGGCGGGCCACCTGATTCAGAGCCTGTCGGTCGATCCGCGCGGCGATTGGCGCATTGTGTTGGTCATGGGAACCGAATTGCGGCTTGGCACCGGTCCCGTCGAGGAGCGGCTCGCGCGATTCATCGCCAGCGCGCCGCAGCTCGAGGCCGCCGGTCGGCCTCTGGTGGTGGACCTGCGTTACAGCAATGGGTTCGCCGTGAAATGGGCATCTGACGCGGGCCCGCAGGTCCGCGCCAATTCGGACCGCTCCAAGCGGTCCGGCAATCGAGGATAAATCTGGATGTCGCGACGTAACGACAAGAATCTACTGGTCGGCCTGGACATTGGTACATCGAAGATCGCCGCGTTGGTGGGCGAACTCAAGGACGACGACCAGATCGAGATTATCGGCATCGGCACCCATCCCTCGCGCGGCCTGAAGAAGGGCGTGGTGGTGGATATCGAGTCTACCGTCCAGTCGATCCAGCGCGCGGTCGAGGAGGCCGAGCTCATGGCTGGATGCGAGATCCATTCGGTCCATGCGGGGATCGCCGGCAGCCATGTGCGCAGTCTCAATTCTCACGGGATCACGGCCATCAAGGAGGTCGAGGTCTCTCAGTCCGACGTGGATCGCGTCATCGACGCGGCGCGCGCGGTGGCGATTCCGGCGGATCAGAAGATCCTGCACATCCTGCCGCAGGAATTCATCATCGACGACCAGGAGGGCATCCGCGAGCCGATCGGTATGTGCGGGGTGCGCCTGGAGGCCCGGGTGCACATGGTCACGGGTGCGGTGAGCGCGGCACAGAACATCATCAAGTGCATCCGTCGCTGCGGGCTCGAGGTCGACGATCTGGTTTTGGCCCAGCTGAGTTCGAGCTACGCCGTTCTCGGCGAGGATGAGAAGGAGCTGGGCGTCTGCGTTGTGGACATCGGCGGCGGAACCACGGATCTGGCCGTCTTCACCGACGGGGCCATCCGCCACACGGCGGTCATTCCGATCGCGGGCGATCAGGTGACCAACGACATCGCCGTCGCCTTGCGCACGCCGACCCAGCATGCCGAGCAGATCAAGGTCCAGCATGCCTGCGCGCTGACTCAATTGGCCGCCAATGGCGAGTCCATCGAGGTGCCGAGCATCGGTGATCGTCCGCCTCGGCATCTTTCTCGCCAGACGTTGGCCGAGGTGGTCGAACCGCGCTACGAGGAGCTTCTTACGCTGTTGCACAATGAACTGCGACGCAGCGGTTTTGAGGATCTGATCGCCGGGGGCGTGGTCATCACGGGTGGTAGCGCCAAGATGCAGGGCCTGATCGAGCTGGCGGAGGAGGTGTTCCACATCCCGGTGCGTCTCGGCATTCCTCAATACGTACTCGGTATGGAGGAGGTTGTCACTAATCCGATACACTCGACTGGAGTCGGATTGCTGATGTATGCGCGCCAGCATCGCTTCGCACGGAGTTCCGAGCTGTCAGAGAACCTCGGGCTCAAGGCAACCTGGACGCGCATGCGGAATTGGTTTCAAGGCAACTTTTGATGCATTGGACGTCAGAGCGTCGATCTCGCCGGGCTCATCGCGCTGGCAATCGAGTTGGTCGGCGGCGCTCGGAGCGCTGTCGAATGCAAGGCTGCATTGCATGCGCGATGGGTCTTGCTGGAAGTTTGGTCGCGCAGTCTCAGCGGCCAACAAGGGGCCAGGACGTGTCGGGCGTATTGGTCGTGTCGGGGGCGGTCGCATGCTGGAGCGTGCGGCTGAATGAGGTTTCAGTTGGCGCACGTCGTGCGCTAGAGGAGAGAAATCAATGTTCGAATTGATGGATACCCATAGTCAGAATGCAGTCATCAAGGTCATCGGTGTCGGTGGTGGTGGCAGCAACGCTGTGAATCATATGGTGGCGTCGACCATCGAGGGCGTGGACTTCATCTGCGCCAATACCGATGCCCAGGCGCTCAAAAGCTCCAACGTCAAGACCATCCTGCAGCTGGGCGCCGGAATCACCAAAGGGCTCGGCGCAGGCGCCGATCCCGATGTCGGGCGCCATGCCGCGATGGAGGATCGCGATCGGATCCAAGAGGCGCTGGACGGATCCGACATGGTGTTCATCACCGCAGGCATGGGTGGCGGAACCGGCACCGGTGCGGCCCCCGTGGTCGCCCAGGTCGCCAAGGAGCTGGGCGTGCTGACCGTTGCCGTCGTCACCAAGCCGTTTCCGTTCGAGGGCGCCAAGCGCCGCCGGGTTGCGGAGGAGGGAATCGCCGAGCTGGCCCAGCATGTCGATTCGCTCATCACCATTCCGAACGAGAAATTGCTCGCGGTACTGGGTAAGGACATGAGTTTGCTCGACGCCTTCAAGGCGGCCAACGATGTCCTGCTCAACGCGACTCAGGGTATCGCCGAACTCATCACCTGCCGTGGTCTCATCAACGTCGACTTCGCCGACGTCAAGACCGTCATGTCCAACATGGGCGTGGCCATGATGGGGACCGGTTCCGCGACTGGTGAGAACCGCGCGCGCGAGGCGGCCGAGGCGGCGATCAAGAGCCCGTTGCTCGAGGATATCGATCTCGCTGGCGCCAAGGGCATTCTGGTCAATATCACCGCCGGCCTGAGCCTGACGATCGGTGAGTTCGACGAGGTCGGCAACACGGTGCGCGATTTCGCCGACGACGATGCGACGGTCGTTGTGGGAACGGTGGTCGATTCGGAGCTCGAAGACGAACTGCGTGTCACCGTGGTGGCGACTGGTCTGGGCGAGCGCCGCTTGACGGTCAAGCGTCCGAGCGCGGCGGAGCCGGCGATGCGGCTCGTGGCGGATGCGAATGAGGGTGCGCCAGACTACCGGGAGATGGAGCGCCGCCCGGCGGTTTACCGCAAGGGTGGTGGCGTGAACACCACCGAGAGCAACGAGGAAAAGGACTTGGATTACCTGGACATTCCGGCGTTTTTGCGTCGCCAGGCAGATTAATCAGGATTTTCCCTTTGTTGAGGAATCGTTAAAAAACAAAGATCTTTCGGTTGATTCAAGGTTAAGCTTGAAAATCGTCCGGGAAAACCCTAAGCTATCGTTGCGCGTTCGGTAAAGACGCGGACGCGCAACGATTTGGCTAAAGGACAACGACCGTGGTCTCGGCAAAGGTTTGCTGGATCATGAGCGGTAAGTCGATCAGCCGGCAATGGATGCCGTCAGCCGCCGTGGACCGCGATTGGAGAACCCGACCGATGCTCAAGCAACGCACCTTAAAGACGACGATCCGGGCGACTGGCGTCGGCTTGCACTCGGGTGAGAAAGTCGAACTGACCCTGCGTCCGGCTGCGCCGGATACGGGTATCGTGTTCCGGCGGGTGGATCTTGCGGAGCCGGTCGAGATCAAGGCGACGCCTTTTAACGTGGGCGATACCCGCCTGTCAACGACCCTGGTCCAAAATGGGGTGAGGGTCTCGACGATCGAGCATATCTTGTCCGCGTTCGCTGGGCTGGGCATAGACAATGCCTATGTCGATGTCGGCGCCGCCGAGGTGCCCATCATGGACGGTAGCGCAGCTCCATTCGTCTTCCTGCTTCAGTCTGCGGGAGTCGAGGAACAGGCGCGTCCCAAACGATTCATTCGAATCAAGCGTCCCATCGAGGTGCGCGACGGCGATAAGCTTGCTCGCTTCACGCCCTACGATGGCTTCAAGGTCGAGTTTTCGATCGATTTCGACCACCCGGCATTCAATGTGCGTGCGAACCGCGCGACTGTGGATTTCTCGACATCCTCGTTCGTGCGCGAGGTGAGTCGTGCTCGCACCTTCGGTTTCCTGAGAGAAATCGAGGCACTGCGTCAACAGAATCTGGCGCTGGGCGGTAGTTTGGACAACGCGGTCGTGGTGGACGAGTATCGGGTGCTGAACGAGGAAGGGCTCAGGTACGAGGACGAGTTCGTCAAGCACAAGATCCTCGATGCGATCGGCGACCTCTATCTGCTTGGCCATACACTGATCGGTGCCTTCACCGCCCATAAGTCCGGGCATGCCTTGAACAATATGCTACTGCGCACGCTCGCTGCCGAGCCTGCGGCTTGGGAAGAGGTCGTGTTCGAGGATTCGGCTGCGGCTCCGATCTGCTATGCGCAACCGGTGCCTGTCGTTTAAACTTCGTCCGTTGCGGTGTGCTCGATATGCCGCAACGCGAACCGCCTGAAGGTTTCTCGCAGGGTCGGGTCCTCCATGTCCCCCGCTGCGTCGAGCAGATGTCGTGCAGCGTCGGCCGTCAGTCCCCGGGCCTGTCCGGTCTTTTTTTCGGCTGCCGGTTTCTTGGGTTGGTCGACGCGGATCTGCGTCCGAATCCGCGTGATTCGTGTGAGATTCAGGGATGCGATGATGTCGTCGGCCAGGAATCGGATCCGGGTTGCCCAAACCGGGGCGTCGAGGAAGAGCGTCATGCAGTCTTCGGCGATGCTCACATCCAGGCAGTGTTCTCGAAGCGGAGTGGGCAGTTGCGCCCGTACCGCATCCAGCAATTCGATCTCGCGTCGGCGCTGGGCGACTAGCGCGCGGATCGTCGCATGTTGGTTCAGCAGGTCCTGAACGTGCGCGAGTCTGGCAGCAGGCATTTTTTCACTCCCATTGGCCGCTCATCACGAGCCGGATCCGACCTCTTTCGGCCTTGCCAGCTCCTCTCGTCTGCGTTACCGCACGGGCCTGCTCGACCACGTCAACCGCAGAGAAAAACGATGTTGCACCTCGATCGAAGAAAAGCCGTTCGCGGGCAGGCTGTTGTCACGCTCTTGGCCGTTCTGTCCTTCACCATGGCCGGAGCCGGTCTCGGTTTCTGGCTTGGAAAATACTCCGGTCCTCTCGTATTCGCTAGTACCTCGCTCCCTGAATTCGCCCTTCTCCCCGCAGCTTCCGGGGCTTCAAGCTCACCCAGCGGGAGGGGGGGCTCTGCCTCGCCGCAACCCGCGCCACATGGGACCGATGAAGTGGACCTGATGGCCGCCCGTCTCGGAGAGATGCAGGCGGAGGTTATGAGACTCAATGCGCTCGGCGAGCGTCTGGTGCAGATGTCGGGTCTCGATCCCGATGAATTCGATTTCGAAAGTTCGCCGCCTCGCGGTGGCGCCGAGACGGGGCCGGTCCGCGACTACACCATCAAGGAGCTGGCGACCGAGCTCGGCGGCATAGTCGATCTCGTCCAGGACCGCCAGCGCAAGCTCGAGGTCCTTGAGGGCGTCATCCTCGACAAAAAACTTTCGGCGAAGGCCTTTCCTGCTGGATGGCCGGTGCATTCCGGCTACATTAGCTCGCGCTATGGTTTTCGTATCCACCCGATCCGCAAGACCCGTATCTTCCATGAGGGAATCGATCTCGCGAGTCCTCGGGGAACCTCGATCGTGGCCGTCGCCGACGGCATCGTGACCTTCAGCGGACGCAAGGGAGGCTATGGTCGCATGATCGAAATCCGTCATCTGGATGGCATGGTGACGCGATACGCCCACAACTCCCGGAACCTCGTCAAAAAGGGACAACTGGTCCATCAAGGCGAGAAGATTGCCTCCGTGGGCTCATCGGGGGCGGCCACCGGCCCCCATGTCCACTTCGAGGTCTTGAAGGATGGTAAGAACGTCGATCCCATGCCCTATCTGAAGGCCGGGCCGCGCCGTTTGGTGGCCGAGAACACGGCCGATCAGTCTGGCTGACCCCCTATCCCGGAGAGGCGCTGGCGCGGGATGCCCCGCAACGCCGGTCCTCGAAATCCGGTATCATCCGCCGATTTCTTCGACAGGTCCTAGCTCATCCGATGGTTACTCATCTGTTCCAAAAGATCTTTGGTAGCCGTAACGAGCGGCTCGTCAAGTCGCTGATGAAGACAGTGGCGCAGATCAACGCGCTCGAGCCGACGATGGCGTCACTGTCGGATCAGGCGCTCGCGGCGAAGACGAACGAATTCCGTCAACGTCTGGACGCCGGTACCGCGCTCGACGCGCTTCTTCCCGAGGCCTTCGCCGTGGTTCGCGAGGCCGGCAAGCGCGTCCTGGGGATGCGCCATTTCGACGTCCAGATGGTCGGCGGCATGGTGCTCAATAGCGGCAAGATCGCCGAGATGCGCACCGGCGAGGGTAAGACCCTGGTCGCGACGCTCTCCGCCTATCTCAACGCGCTGCCCGGAAAGGGCGTGCATGTGGTGACGGTCAACGACTATCTGGCGCGTCGCGACGCGGCCTGGATGGGACGCCTCTATCACGCCCTGGGGCTCTCGGTCGGCGTCATCAATTCCTCGGGCGGTCAGGGGCCGGATATGGCCTCCTACGTCTTCGATCCGGACTACGAGGCCGACGCCGCTCAGGGCTACCGTCATCTACGCCCGGCGACCCGGCGCGAAACCTATGCCGCCGACATCACCTACGGCACCAACAACGAATACGGTTTCGACTACCTGCGCGACAATATGGCCTTCACGCCGGAGCAGCGGGTACAGCGCGATCCCTTCTACGCGATCGTCGATGAGGTCGACTCCATCCTGATCGACGAGGCCCGGACCCCGCTCATCATCTCGGGTCCGTCCGAGGGCAACACGGATCTCTACAAGCAGATCGATGTCCTCATCCCTCGGCTCACGCGCCAGGCGCCCATCACCAACGAAGAGGGGCAGCCCGACTTTGGTCCCGGCGACTACTCGGTCGACGAGAAGACCCGTCAGGCCTTCTTGAGCGAGGAGGGTCATGAAAATGTCGAGCGGATGCTGGTCGAGATCGGTCTGCTGGAGGAGGGTGCGAGCCTCTACGATCCAGGCAACATCGCGCTCATGCATCATGTGTATGCGGCGTTGCGCGCCCATGCGCTGTTCCATAAGAACGTCGAATACATCGTGCGCGACGGTCAGGTCGTCATCGTCGACGAGTTTACCGGGCGGACCATGCCTGGACGGCGCTGGTCGGAGGGCCTGCATCAGGCGGTCGAGGCCAAGGAGGGTGTGTCCATCCAGTCTGAAAACCAGACCATGGCCTCCATCACCTTCCAAAACCTCTTCCGGCTCTACCCCAAGCTCTCGGGCATGACCGGAACGGCGGATACCGAGGCCTACGAGTTCCAGCAGATCTACGGCCTGGAGGTGGTTGTCATCCCCACCAACAAGCCGATGGTTCGAGACGATCGCGGCGATCTGGTCTATCTCACCCAGCAAGAAAAGTACGACGCCATCATCGCCGACATTCGGGACTGCGTGAAACGCGGTCAGCCGGTCTTGGTGGGTACGGCCTCGATCGATACCTCCGAGCTGGTCTCGGGTCTGCTGAAGAAGGAAGGCATCGATCACGAGGTGCTGAACGCCAAGCAGCACGAGCGTGAGGCCGGCATCATCGCCCAGGCTGGGCGCCCGGGTGCCGTGACCATCGCCACGAACATGGCCGGCCGCGGAACCGACATCGTGCTTGGCGGCAACCTGGATGCCGAATTGGAAGAGGCCGGACCGGACGTTGACCGCGACGCCATCCGTGCCGTTTGGAAGGAACGTCACGAAACCGTCCTCAAGGCCGGCGGTCTCCATGTCGTCGGCACCGAGCGCCACGAATCGCGGCGTATCGACAATCAGCTGCGCGGACGCTCCGGGCGTCAGGGCGATGCGGGTTCCTCGCGCTTCTATCTCTCGCTCGAAGACAACCTGATGCGCATCTTCGCCTCCGACCGTATCGGCCGGATGATGCAGCGTCTCGGCATGCAGAAGGGTGAGGCGATCGAGCATCCCTGGGTGACAAAGGCCATCGAGAACGCCCAGCGCAAGGTCGAGGGACGCAACTTCGACATCCGCAAACAGCTGCTCGAATACGACGACGTCGCCAACGATCAGCGCAAGGTCATCTATCGCCAGCGTCGCGACCTGATGGACGTGACGGATATCTCCGAGACCGTCACGGCCATGCGCGAAGATACGCTCAAGAGCCTGATCGATAGCTACATCCCGCCCGAGAGCCTGGAGGAGCAGTGGGACCTGCCGGGTCTCAGCGAGGCACTGGCGCAGCATTTCGGTGGCGATTGGCCGCTGCGGCGCTGGCTGGACGAGGATCACGACCTGCACGAGGAGACGCTGCGCCAACGTATCCACGACCTGCTGGCCGAGCGCTATCAGTCCAAGGAGTCCATGGTCGGCGTCCAAAATCTGCGTCAGATCGAGAAGGCGGTGATGCTCCAGACCCTGGACACCCAGTGGAAGGATCACTTGGCTGCGATGGACTATCTGCGCCAAGGCATTCATCTGCGCGGCTATGCGCAGAAGAACCCCAAGCAGGAATACAAGCGCGAGGCCTTCGAGATGTTCTCGGCCATGCTCGACAGCATCAAGCAGGACGTGGTCACGACGTTGGCGAAGCTGGAGGTCCAGGTGCAGGAGGCCCCCGAGCTCGTCGCCCGCGATTCCGGGGCGTCTCAGAGCGCCTTCGAGTTCAAGCACGAGGCATTCAAGGGCTTCGGTTCGAGCGAGTCCGGCCCTGACGAGCAGGCCGGCTCTGGCGAAGAGGGGAGCGATGCCCATCAGCCCTTCATTCGCGACGGTCGAAAGGTCGGGCGCAACGAGCCTTGTCCGTGCGGCTCGGGCAAGAAGTACAAACAGTGTCACGGCAAGCTGGGTTAGGCGGTGATCCTCATGAGTGACTCGGATCTGGTCTTCGAGCCCGTCGCTGGCGTTCGTCTCGCCGCCGGGCCGGCAGGTATTCGCTATCAAGGACGGGACGATCTGGTGGTGCTGGCGTTCGATCGGGGCACCAACTGCGCGGCCGTCTTTACCCGCAACGCCTTTTGCGCCGCGCCCGTGACCCTGGCGCGCCAGCATTTGCAGACCGCGATGCCCGGCTATTTGCTGATCAACGCGGGCAATGCCAACGCCGGGACCGGTCGGCGGGGTCTCGCCGATGCTCGGGCTTCCTGCAAGACGTTGGCCGATCTGGCCGGCTGTCAGGCCGAGCAGGTTCTGCCGTTCTCGACCGGCGTCATTGGCGAGCATCTGCCGGTGGATCGCATCGCCTCGGCCCTGCCTGCCCTGCTGGAGTCGCTCGATGCCGACGCCTGGCCCCGCGCGGCCCGCGCCATCATGACGACCGATACCCGACCCAAGCTCCGCTCGGTTCGGTTCGAGCTGAACGGACGCACGGCGACGGTCACCGGAATGGCCAAGGGGGCGGGCATGATCTGCCCGAATATGGCGACCATGCTCGCCTTTCTGGCGACCGATGCCGCCGTCGAACCCGAGGTGCTGCAGGCCTGTCTGCAAGCCGCAGCCGATCGTTCCTTCAATGCCATCAGCATCGATGGCGATACCTCGACCAACGACGCCTGCGTCCTTGCTGCCACTGGAGCCCTCGGGAATACGGCGATCGCTGAGACGAGCGGGGCGGACTTCGCGGCGCTGCAGGCGGCGGTCGAGACGGTCTGCGTCGATTTGGCAACCGAGCTCGTCCGCGACGGCGAGGGTGCGACCAAGCTGGTGCGGGTTCTGGTCGAGGAGGCGCGCGACCGGGACGAGGCGCGTCAGGTGGCCTATACCATTGCCCATTCGCCGCTGGTCAAGACCGCGCTCTTCGCCTCCGACCCGAACTGGGGGCGTATCCTCGCGGCCGTGGGTCGCGCAGGCGTTCCCGATCTGGACATCGAGCGAATCCGCATCCATCTCGGCGCTGTCCTGATCGTCGAGGACGGGGGGCGTGCGGCCGGCTATACCGAGGAAGCTGGAGCCGCCGTCATGGCTGAATCCGAGATCGAGATTCGAGTCTCGCTCGGACGTGGCGACCTGGACGCCCAGGTGTTGACCTGCGACTTCTCCTACGACTATGTCCGCATCAACGCCGAGTATCGCAGTTGAGTCGAGGCTCATCCATGTGATGGCCGGAGCCATCGCCGACGCCGATGGCCGCATCCTGGTGGCCCGGCGTCCGGATCGGGTGCATCAGGGCGGGCTGTGGGAGTTTCCGGGCGGCAAGCTGGAGCCGGGCGAGTCGCCCGAGGCCGGATTGGTGCGCGAGTTGGACGAGGAGCTAGGCATCCGGGTCCTCGGTAGTCGTCCGCTGATCCGGGTGCATCACGATTACGGTGATCGCTACATCCTGCTCGACGTGCGGCGTATCAACGACTATGAGGGTGTGCCGCAAGGTCGCGAGGGTCAGCCGTTGCGCTGGCTTGCGCCCGAGGCGATGGATCCGGATCTGTTTCCGGCGGCCGACCGTCCCATCATCAATGCGCTACGTCTGCCGCCGCTGCTTCTCATCACGGGTGCGGATCCGCTGGATCCGGACGTATTCCTGGATCGTCTGGAGGAGTCGCTCGCGCGGGGGATTCGGCTCGTTCAGCTACGGGCGCCGAATCTGGATCGCGATCGCTATGTCGATCTGGCGCGTCGCGCGCACGCCCTGTGCGAGCCGCATGGCGCCCGTCTGCTGCTCAACCGCGATCCAGACGCGGTCGAAGACCTTCCGCGTCATGGTCTGCACCTGACCTCGGGGCGACTGATGCGATCGACCCGGCGGCCGGGACGTCCGGGAGAACTGGTCGGCGCCTCCTGTCACGATGCAGGGCAACTGGCGCATGCCGCACGCCTCGGGCTCGATTACGCGCTGCTGTCGCCAGTGCTCGCCACGCTGACGCATCCCGAGACCACGCCGCTCGGCTGGTCGGCGTTCGCCGAACTGGTCGATCCGGCGCCCTTGCCGGTCTATGCCCTGGGCGGGCTCGGACCGGAGCATCTCGATGAGGCCATCGCCCACGGCGCGCAAGGCGTCGCGGCGATCCGCAGCCTCTGGTCAATGCGGGGTCGATCGATCGTCTGAGGGCGGCGGATCTTCGCTCGGAGCGTCGGTGGGATCCGCGATGCGATGCGTCTCGTTCAGCCATTCGCCGAGGTCGATCAGGCGGCAGCGCTCGCTGCAGAAGGGGCGCCAGGGCGACCTGTCGCTCCATTCCACCGGGGCTTCGCAGTTGGGGCAGGGCACGATTGTTGTCATGGATCGGGAGCTGGATTCGGTCAGAAGGCACAGTAGGTCAGGCGAAAATTCACGTCCTCGTTGTGCTGAGAGGCGCGTCCGCGTGGCTCGGCGTTCATGAAGCGGATGCTGAAGCGATTCTTGTGTCCGCTGATCTCGGGGAAGATCCCCGTCTCGGCATCGATCCCCACGCGCAGGATTTGGGCGGGGAGCTGCGCGTCGAGCGCCTCCTGGAAGAATCCGCCCTCGGCCAGAATGCGGCGAGAAGTACCGCTCGAACGGATCAGCATCAGAATCAATCGGACACCATCCATCGCTGGGCGCAGGTCGTGGAGCCAGCTGTCGAAGCGTTCCTGGTGAACCGTGCTCGGCTGGGTGAGCCAGTGATGGAAATGCGGCAGGTCGAAGCTACAGGTGGCGCCCGGGATGCTGCTGCGCTGCGCGATTCCCTTGAGGAACTCGTCTTCGCGCGCGGTATGTCCGATGGGGCCTGGAATGCTCTGGATGGCTTCAATTGCCCGGCGCATGTCGGCCAATACCTGTTCGAGCGCCTGCGGGTCGATGCCGCGTTGATTGTTCATCCGGTTGAGCGTGCCCGAATGGCGGTCGAGCTCCTTGAGGATATCGTTCTTGACGTCCGCGCGCGCCGTGATGGAGACGATCTCCAGCAATGCGGCGATGGCGGCGCGGGTCGCTTTGGGGTCTTCCTGGTGAATGAAATGATCGAGCTGCCCGAACTGGTGTTCGAGCCGCAGGAAGGTGCGGATACGTTCGTTGAGCGGATGTTCGTAAGTGATCAGTGTGGACACGGCTTTCTCTCGAATCGGCCGAGATGAGCATCCCATGGACGCATCCCGCACGGCGATCAAGTGATTAAATGATGGAATCTGGAGCGCGTAGGCTGGATGTCTTGGTGAATTGTCCCGGTTTCGATCTGGGATGTCACCCGTGCGCGTGTTTTTGCTCTGTCCCTTTTCGGTTCGCTCCCAATATGGATTGACCGCTTGAGTCCGGTTGTTTTCATCCCAGGCGCAACTTCTGCTTGTAGAAATTCGGAACGGCGTCGGGGTCCGTGGTCATGAGGACCTGATCGATCAGCCATGCCGGTACCCGGCCTTGTCTGGCCATCTCGGCGAGCTGCTCGCGCAGCCCTTCCCAATAGAATCCGTTTCCCGAGCCGTCGAAGAAGACGATCGGGCTGCGTTCGATCACCCCGAGCTTCATGTCGGTCAGGGTGAGCCCGACTTCTTCCAGGGTGCCGACGCCGCCGATCAGGAACAGATGGAAGCTGGCGATCTCGAACCAGCGCTGACGGGCCTGCCGGCTGCGTGCCTGGAAGGTCTGATAGAACTCGGCGGTTTGGTTGAGCTCCTGGTCGATGGTCTCGATGAAACTGGATCCGGCCATGAGCCCCATGCCTTGGGCGATGTCCGTCACCTGTTGCATGGCGCCAGGACCGCCGCCCGTCAGGATACCGATGTCGCTGCCGAAGAGCCCGCACAGATTTTTCAGCAGGCGCTCGGTTTGGTGCGCCGAGCGTTCGCTGAGCGGCTTGGTGGAACCATAGATGGCGAAGATGAGACTGGCGCCGAAACGGTCCACCTTGTCCGGGGTGGTGAAATAGCCGCGCATGCCACGGAAGACATGGCGTACCACCTGTCCGCGTGTCTCGTTGCACCAGAAGACTTCCAAACCCAATCCCTCGTAATCGGCGAGCCGGCCGTGGTCGCGCGACGACAGAAAGGGGCCGTGCTCGAAAGAGGCGCGGCGGAAGACGATCCGACCGACCCGCTGACGCAGCGCGGCGGCGCAAATCTGGGTGTGCTCGATCAGGTTGGGAAAATAGCCCAGCAAGAGCGTTGCGCGCGCGCCGTCCGGGAGGTTGTCCAGGATCTGTGTGCCGCATTCGACTGGAATGTCCAATTGCAGGCCCTCGGCGACCAGGCCCGCCGAGAGGTCGGTGCCGACCCTGGGGTCATGCGGGCTCAGCGGCTGGGTCCAGATCCTGTCGGGTGCGGCGCCCGCCAGCAGTGCGTGCGGATTTTGGGAGACCGCGATCATCCGGTGCGAGTAGCGATCGCGGACCGGGGCCGCCTCCAGTCGATCGAAGACCTCGGTGAGCGCCCGGCAGGCGTCTGGGCCGCCGGCCTCTTGCGGCGAGGGTTCGACGATCTCGTGGCCATGCCAATAGCGCGGACGTGGATCCACGCGAATCGCCTCGTGCACCGAGGCGGCGATGCTCGGGTTGATGATGAGCTGCTCGGTGCGATTGATGAATTCCAGATAGACGTTGGTGCCCCGTGTCGTGACCGGATCCAGGACGGTTGCCTGGAGATGGAAGCCCAGCGACTCGTCCAGGTTGCGCAGCACCACATAGTGGCTGTGCAGGAACATGGAGCAGGCGGTGACCAACCCGTCTCGCGGCGGTAGCTCGATGTGGTCGACCTCCTCGCGGACCTGCAATCGGTTGAGCAGGTCCTTGCCATCGGCATGGGTCGCGATGGCGGTGACCTCTTCGGTGGTCAGCGGTTTCTGAAAGCGGAAGATTTGGCGCTGCGGACGCAGGATCAGATAGCCGTTGCCGTCGAGCGAGAAGCCCTCCGGGACCTGGAGGCGGTTGTCGCGGATCAGACGATGGATGTCCGATGAGCCGAGACGGGTGTCGGTCGGACAGAAGACCAGCCGGCCAATCCGCAGTCCCGGTACGAGGATGCACTCCAGGTGCGCGCCGATGCCGTAGGAGGCGATGGCTGCGACGATCCGCAGGCGCATATCGCAAGACTGGCCGTTCAGATCCGGCGCGCCTAGCGGCAGGATGTTGATGCCGAGGCGGGCGAGTCGGCTACGGGCGGCGAAGACAAGGTCCGACTCGCGCCCTCCAACCAGGCGTCGAAAACCCTGCGATAGCGTGAAGCGGGCGGAGACGGTGAAACCGCTGTCGTCACGGCTCTCGATCCGCGTGATCCAGCCGTCTCCGGTTTCAGGGGTGGCGTACATGATGGCGTTCTCGGGATCCTGTCGGCGGCAGGCCGGCTCATGGCCTCAGGATGCCGAGGTTACCACAAGGTTCGTGGACCGGATTCGGGTTCCGCGCGGGGTGTGGCGGCATCGCGATCGAGGCGTCGAGCCGGTTTCGCCTCGCGCTTCGTGCCGATGCTAGAATGCGCGGCTAACCACCTGGCAGTGCAGGTTCATGGTCTCCGGCCTGGCTCGGCTTTCGATCGGCTGCGTTCGCGTCCCCGTGGGGCTCGGCGGGCGGATCGCGGAGTTTCCCCCAGCTGCGTGCCAACCTCTTGCGGCGCGAGGCGCCAGACAGCATCACATACGAGGAGAGCTTTCCCATGGCCGGTCACAGTAAATGGGCCAATATCAAGCATCGCAAGGCCGCGCAGGATAAGCAGCGCGGTAAGGTCTGGACCAAGTTGATCCGCGAGGTCACGGTCGCGGCCCGTGAGGCTGGCGGAGATCCAGCAGCCAACCCAAGACTCCGGCTCGCCATGGACAAGGCGTTCGGCGCCAACATGCCGCGCGACACGGTCGAGCGCGCCATCAAGCGTGGTGCCGGCGGCATGGAGGGCGACAACTACGAGGAGATCCGCTACGAGGGCTATGGTCCGGGCGGCGTTGCGGTCATGGTCGACTGCATGAGCGACAACCGCAATCGCACCGCCTCCGAGGTTCGACACGCCTTCACCAAACGCGGCGGTAATCTGGGGACGGACGGATCGGTCAGCTATCTCTTCACCAAGCAGGGCATCATCAGCTTCCAGCCGGGAACCGACGAGGATTCCGTGATGGAGGCCGCGCTCGAAGCGGGTGCCGAGGACGTGGTCGTCAACGACGACGGATCGCTCGATGTCGTCACCACGCCCGAGGAGTTCTCCGCAGTGAAGGATGCCCTGACCCAGGCCGGATTCGATACCGAGGTCGCCGAGATCACCTACAACGCCTCGACCCAGGCCGAGCTCGATCAGGAGACGGCCGAGAAGCTGCTGAAGCTGGTCGAGATGCTGGAGGATCTGGACGACGTGCAGGAGGTCTACCACAACGCCGATATCTCGGACGAGATCATGGCCGCACTGGATGTCTGATCCGGGGCGAGTCGAGCGCCTGCCCAGCCGATCTTACCGATGCTGAATCGACCGGCCGGGACCGCCGCGCTGCGTCACCGCATCCTGGGGATCGATCCGGGATCGCGGACGACCGGCTTCGGTGTCATCGACACCGACGGCCACCGCAGCGTGCGCGTCGCCAGCGGCTGCATTCGGGTGGGCGAGCATGCCTGGCCCGACCGGCTCGGACTCATCTTCGATCAGGTGGCGGAGATCGTCGCCGAGCACCAACCGCACGAGATGGCGGTCGAGCAGCTCATCTTCGCCCGCGATCCCACCGCTGCGCTCAAGATCGGCCAGGCTAGGGGCGCGGTGCTCTGCGCCGGACTCAAGGGCGGCGTGAGCGTTCACGAATACAGCCCCAAATCGGTCAAGCTTGCGGTGGTGGGCACTGGCGCGGCCGAGAAATCCCAGGTACAGCAGATGGTTCGCGTGCTGCTCGCATTGTCCTATCTTCCGGCCGAAGACGAGGCGGACGCGCTCGCCATCGCCCTCTGTCATGCCCACTCGATGGGGATCCCTGCGCGCAAGCGTGCGGCGGCCTCCTGGCGCGATTGGAGACCCTGAGTCATGATCGGTCGTCTGCGTGGTCAGCTCATTCTCAAGCAGCCGCCGCTGCTGCTGCTGGACGTCGGCGGGGTCGGGTACGAGGTCGAGGCGCCCATGTCCACCTTCTTCGACCTGCCAGCCGTTGGCGAAACGGTGACGCTGGTCACCCATCTGGTCGTGCGCGAAGACGCCCATATCCTCTACGGCTTCCTGCGCGAGCAGGAGCGCGCCCTCTTTCGTTCACTGCTCAAGGTGACCGGTGTGGGGGCAAAGATGGCATTGGCCATCCTCTCCGGCATGGACGCGACCCGCTTTTCCCAGTGCGTCGAACAGGAAGACACGACCGCGCTGACCCGCATTCCCGGCATCGGAAAGAAGACCGCCGAACGACTCATCATCGAGATGCGCGATCGGCTCGGCGGACTGTCGGCCGATCTGGGCGTTGCTCTCACTCCCTCCTCGGCGCCCGTCAGCCAACAGGACCAGGCGCTCGGCGATGCGGTCAGTGCGCTGGTCGCGCTCGGCTATCGTCCGCCCGATGCCACGCGGATGGCTCGTGCCGCCGACGATGGCGCCAAGACCTCCGAGGAAATCATCCGCGCCGCATTGCGCTCCGTCAGCGCGCCCTGAAGAAGGGATACCGGCCATCCCGGTAGCGTCTCGCGTCGGCTTCGAGGTCGAACGCCGGATCGGTGGCTTGTTCGAATGGATCGAAGCCTCCACCTTGCCGTGACGACCGCATGCCGTTGGCGGCGACTGAGTGCGATCTATCGAGGCCAGACCCGAGTCATGATGAGATCTGCTGCTCATCGTGCTGAACGGGTCTCGCCGTGCGTCATCTTCTACGAGTGGGGGAGGCGGTGAGTAGGGATTCGACAACCGAACTTCGAGAGCGCCTAGGGGCCGCGATTGCCGATGGCACCCCGCTGTCCATCGTCGGCGGTGGTACCAAGTCCTTCTACGGTCGGGCTCCCCGTGGCGAGCCGCTCGATCTGTCCGCTCACGCGGGGATCCTCAATCATGAGCCGAAGGAGTTGGTGCTGACCGCGCGCGCCGGGACCAGGCTTGATGAGATCGAACAGGCCCTGGCCGAGCACGGCCAGCACCTGCCGTTCGAGCCGCCCCGTTTCTGTGTCGGGCCGAGTGCGGCGGGCGCGACCCTGGGTGGAGCGATCGCCTGTGGGCTCGGCGGTCCGGCTCGGCCTCAGGCCGGCGCGCCGCGCGATCTGGTGCTGGGCGTGCGGGTTCTGACCGGGCGCGGCGAGGTGCTGAGGTTCGGCGGCGAGGTCATGAAGAACGTCGCCGGTTACGACGTCTCGCGGCTGATGGCCGGTGCCATGGGAACGCTGGGGATTCTGCTCGACATCAGCGTCAAGGTGATGCCGCGTCCCGTCGTCAGCCACACCCGGATGCTGGAGGTCGGTGTCGACGAGGCGTTGGAACGCATGACAGCCTGGGCCGCCAGGCCATTGCCCATCAGCGCAACTGCTTGGTACGGGGGGCGGCTGTGGGTACGCCTCTCGGGTGCGCGGCTGGGCGTGAGTTCGGCGGCCGAGTCGATCGGTGGCGATCCCTTGGACGAGTCGACCGCCGAGATCCTCTGGCGCGATCAGATTCGCGATCAGGCCCACCCGTTCTTCGCCGGCGATGGGTCGCTGTGGCGATTGTCTCTACCCTCGGCCGTGGCGGCGCTGCCGCTCTCTGGAGATCAGCTGATCGAATGGAGCGGATGTCTGCGTTGGCTGCGTAGCGATCGGTCGGCCGAGGAGATCCGTCGTCAGGTCGCCGCCGTCGGCGGTCACGCGACCCTGTTTCGTGGCGGGGATCGTTCAGGAGAGGTCTTCCATCCGTTGTCGGAGACTGCCATGCGACTCCATCGGCGCGTCAAGCAGGCATTCGATCCAGAGGGCATCCTCAATCCAGGCCGGCTCTACGCCGAGTTTTAGGGCGGTCCATGCAAACCGAGATCCTGCCCGAGTTCCTCGACACGGCCGATGGTCGCGAGGCCGACGCCATTCTGCGCAACTGCGTCCATTGCGGTTTCTGCACGGCAACCTGTCCGACCTATCAGCTTCTCGGCGACGAACTGGACGGACCGCGCGGTCGCATCTATCAGATCAAATCGGTCCTGGAGGGCGAGCTCCCGACGCGGGTGACCCAGCTCCATCTGGACCGCTGCCTGACCTGCCGCTCCTGCGAGACCACCTGTCCCTCGGGCGTGCGCTATGCGCGCCTGCTGGATATCGGGCGACATCTCGTTGAGGAGCGGGTGCGTCGCCCCCTGTTCGAGCGCTGGCTGAGGCGTGTGCTGGTCTTCGCCCTGTCGCATGCCGGTCGTGCTCGCGCCCTGATCGGGCTCGCTCGGCTGCTGTCTCCGCTGCTGCCGTCCGCCTTGAGGGCCAAGGTTCCACGGTCGCGGCCGGTCGGTCATTGGCCGCGTCCACGCGGTCGACGACGGGTTCTGGTCCTCGGTGGCTGCGTGCAGGCGGCCGCGACCCCAGCGACCAATGCTGCAGCTGCGCGCATCCTGGATCGGTTCGGGATGGATCTCGTCGAGCCGACCGGGGCCGGGTGCTGCGGGGCTGTGGCCCATCACTTGGACGCCCGCGAGGACGCGATGCGCGCCATGAAGCGCAATATCGATGCCTGGTGGCCCGAGATTGCGTCCGGGTGCGAGGCGATCCTGGTGAATGCCAGCGCCTGTGGCGCCATGGTGAAGGACTATGGTGAGCTTTTGGCCAACGACCCGAGCTATGCGCTCAAGGCGGCCCGAGTGTCCGCGTTGGCCCGCGATCCGGTCGAGCTGTTGGCCGGGATCGAGGATCTGTCGCCGCTCGGCGTGTCCGGCGGCGGTCGCCGGGTGGCCTTCCATGCCCCCTGTAGTCTGCAGCATGGTCAGCGTATTCGCTCGGTCGTCGAATCGATTCTGGTGCGCTGTGGATTCGTTCCGACCCAGATTCCAGATGCCCATCTCTGCTGCGGCTCGGCCGGAACCTATTCGATCACCCAGCCCGGGCTGTCGCTGAGGTTGCGCGACGACAAGCTTGCAGCGCTGGTCAGCGGAGCGCCGGAGGTGATCGCTACAGCCAATATCGGCTGTCAGCTGCACCTCGATGCCGGGACCGAGATCCCGGTGGTGCATTGGCTGGAGCTGTTGGATCCGGACCGCGTGGATCCCGGTCATTCCAGATCCTGAAGCGGCGCCGGACGGGCGAAGAAATAGCCCTGGGCGCAGTCCACGCCGATGTCTTCCAGTACATCGAGGATCTCCGCGCTTTCCACGAATTCGGCGATGACGCGCTTGCCCATGCCGTGCGCCATGTCGGTGATGGCCTTGACGAAGATGCGATCCTCTTGGTTGTTGGGCAGGTCGCGGATGAAGGCCCCGTCGATCTTGATGTCGTCGACCGGGAGCTGGCGCAGATAGGCGTAGGAAGCATAACCGCTGCCAAAATCATCCAGGGCGAAGCGGCAGCCGAGCTCCTGGATGCTCTTCATGAGCCGTGTGGCGCTGGTGAGACTGTCGATCGCGACCGACTCGGTGATCTCGAACGAGAGGCGTTCCGGGGTGAGTGAGTGCAGTTGGATGAGTCGCTTCAGCTCCCGGAGGATCGTCGGATCGACCATGGCGTTCCCAGAGAGATTGACCGCGATCCGAAGCCCTGGATGACTGGCCAGAACCTCGATCACCTGGCTCAGAACCCAATGATCGATGATTTGGATCTGCCCGGTCTTCTCGGCGATGGGAATGAAGCGATCCGGGAACACCATGCCGCCCTCCCGGTCGCGCATGCGCAGCAAGGCCTCCATATGGCAGGGTGCGCCTGTGGCCAGATCGATGATCGGCTGGAAATGGAGTTCGAATCGGTCTTGGTGGAGGGCCTCGGCGATTTCCTCCTTCCAGAGGATACGGTCGTTGAGTTGTTCGCGGCCTGGGTCCAGCGGAGAGAAGAGGTGCCAGCGTCCGCGTCCGCGATCCTTGGCCTGGTACATGGCCAGATCGGCGTTTGCCATGAGCGCTGGGATGTCCCGTCCGTGGTCCGGAAAGATCACGATGCCGATGCTGGCCGAGATGCGGTGCTGGCGGCCCTGCTCTCGCAGGGTGATGCCACGAATGGCCTTCTGTGCCGTTTCGGCGCAGGCGAGCGCCTCGTCGGGGCTGGCCTCGGGCAGTACCAAGGCGAACTCGTCGCCGCCGAGACGCGCCAGCAGGTCGCTCGATTGGACGATGCCGCTCAGTTGCTCGGCGACACGTTTGAGCAGGGTGTCCCCCACCTGATGTCCACTGAGATCGTTGACGTCCTTGAACTCGTCGAGGTCGAGGTATAGCAGTGCGCCGCTGTGACCAAAGCGCATGGCTTGGTCGACGACGCGCCCGAAATCCTCCTTGAATCGGCGTCGGTTCATCTGGCGTGTGAGCGGGTCGTGGTCGGCGAGCCAGACGAGTTGCTCTTCGGCCTGTTCCCGATCCTGTTGCAGCAACTCCATACGGTCGGTCAGATGTTCGACCGTTTCGATCATGAGGTCGATCTCGTCGCGTGGCAGGTTCAGGTGGATGAAGGGCGCAAGGGCCGCGCGCAGGTCGGCGTAACGCCGTTCGGCGAGCAGCGGCAGGGCGGATGCCAGGTCGCGCAGTCGGTAGAGCGGGGGCTGCATGATCACCAGAAGCAGCGACTCGGACAGCAGCAGTCCGAAGATCGCGATCAGCAGGCTGTCGTGCCAGGCGTTTTGGATGCTCTCCTGTTGAGCCGTGACGTCGTTGATGATATAGGCGCTGACGCCCTCGGACAGTCCTTTGATGCGGTAGATCTCGAACCACTCCCGATCCATCTCGATCAGGACCGGGGTGAGCGTCATCTTGCTCAGGGATGGCCAGGCGGTTCGCAAGATGGGCAATGAGCGTTCAGGATAGGTGATGACGGGGAAACGAATCTGATGCGACGGCACCGGCTCCGATTCCTGTTCTGGCGATGCCGGATCGGCTGGTCGGTCGTTCTGGTTCAGGTCGATGGCGATCTCGGCGCCGGTCAAGGCGTTGAATGCCAGCAATGCGTCGGAAAGCGAGCGCTCCAGCACCAGCGAGCCGGCGAAGCGTCCCTCCCAGAGTTCTGGCGCCACCAGATACTGAGCACAGCCGAATTCGCAGGAGAGCAGCGAGAAGGTGCTCTCGGGCGAGTGCTCGATTCGGCTCAGCAGTGCGTGCGGCAGTTCGGCCGTGCCGCGTGGCGGCCAGGAGAGCCGCGTCTGGCCGTCGGTCTCGACCCAATGGACCGAACGGATGTCCCATTCCAAATCGAGCATCGCTCCATTTGCGTCGAGTGCCTTGGCGAGCCTGTCTGTGAGGTTGGGCGCGTTCGCGGGACCCAATAATGAAACCAAGCTGGCGAGCTTGGACATCTCCTGGGTGCGCTCATTGAGCATGGCGCGCAGTTGCCGGGCTTGCTGGGCGCGCACCTGGGTTTGCTGGAACTCGAACTGTCGAATCGACTGGGCATTGGCCAGGAAGGCGAGCGAGGCATTGACCACGACCAGGATGAAACTCAGGGCGATGAGCGCTTTCCAGCGCAGACTGAGAAAAAGGTTGGGCGAGGTTTGCTCGATATCTCTCATGCTGTTGCGCCCAGAAGCGCGCCTGATTACCTGATGTCGCCGATATTCCATACGCAATATCAGGTCGGTTGGGCGGTCGGTCCTAACGCCGCTCAGTCTTCCAGGTCCTTGAATGGAAATCCGATGGCAGCGGATATCGCTGCCGTGCGTTGGCTGAACGCACTCGCAGGGTGGGCCGGAAAGGGACGCGTCCTGTATCGGTGAGGATTTGGGTTCCATCCGGGTAGTGCGTTAAGCGCATACTCGGATAGCGTCTCTTGATCATTGAGGGGCGCGTTCGCGACGTGAGGCGCTTCGTGAGCGCCGGCCCCGGAGCTGAGGATGCGGCGATCCGCAGTGCGAATGGCAAGCCGATCCAGCTCTTTTCTCGATGGTGTTTCGTGCGGACCACGCTGGATCCAGCGAAAGCACTAGGCTCGCAGCGTGCCGCGCGATTTCGAATGGGGCGCAGTCTAATCGGTCGTATCAAAAAGACCAAGGCTCGGGCGCTGCGACGAGATCCCTTTCAGAGAGGGCCGGGCGTCTCGGCTTGCGGCGCATGTGTTCCGGCATCTGAGGCTGCGGTCGCGGCGTTCAGCGGAAGACGTCCTTGGCGATGCCATTGATTTCGACCACCTTGGTGAAGCCGGCGGTCTTGGAGGGACAGAGATAGTTGACGACGTTGATCTGCTGGACGGGCCGCTCGAGATCCTTCTGGCTCAGTCCGACCGAATAGCCTCCGCCCGCCTTGATGGGAAAACAGCCGCAGTTCGCCAGTTGCTCTGTGGTCATTCCGGGTACTAGGTTGCAGGTTCGATCCTCATCGCGTGAGGCGTCCGATTGGCATCCGCTCAGGGCCAGGGCGGCGACCAATATGATGCCCGCGATCGCACGGTCAGGGTGCTCGCGGGGGGGGCGTGCACGCATGGTTGGGTCCTCTGTCGGTTGATCGCTGGTGGTCGTTTTTTCGCATCTACTCTTTGTCAGCGGCTTGGGCCAGGTGCCCATGCCCAGAATGCGCGCTCCCTAACGGAAAGTTAAGAATCCGTTAAGTCGGCCGACATGCGGTTGCCAGGATACTGCTCCTTGATGTGGACGTCTTGGGTTGCGTTGTCCGATTGGACATCCTGCCCCATTCAACTGATCTCACGAGGAGCGCGAGCATGACTTCGAATCGATCGATGGAATCCGAAAGGCAGAGGGGCAAGACGGTTGCGTCTCGCCGGGTGGCGCGCACGGCCATCGCCACGGCCGTGACCTTGGCCCTGGTTGCGGGCGGAACCATGATGGTTCGCGCCGAAGCTCCGGCGGTGTCGCTTCACTCGGCGACGGGACAGCCGATGGCGCTGCCCAGCTTCGCCGATGTCGCAGAGCGTGTGTCTCCGGCCGTGGTGAACGTCAAGGTGACCTCCGAGGTGGCGGCAGGGGGCGGGATGGTGCTGCGCGGTCTTCCGGGGATGCCCGAGAACATGCCGCTCCCCGAGTTCTTTCGACGTTATTTCGACGAGCGCGTCCAGGGGGTGCCGCATCGTATTCAGGGTCAAGGCTCCGGATTCCTGGTGGACCCGAATGGCTATATCGTGACCAATAACCATGTCATCGATGGCTCCACGGAGGTGACGGTCGTGCTCAACGATGGGTCATCGCATACGGCCAAGGTCGTTGGGCGGGACGACAAGACCGATCTGGCGCTCCTGAAGATCGATACGGATCATCCGCTCGCCTATGTTGAGCTCGGCGATTCGGCCAAGGCGCGTGTCGGTGATTGGGTGCTGGCTGTCGGCAATCCGTTCGGCTTGGGCGGCTCGGTGAATGCCGGCATCATCTCGGCGCGTGGGCGCGACATCCATTCGGGACCCTATGACGACTATCTGCAGATCGATGCCGCCATCAATCGCGGCAATTCGGGTGGTCCATTGTTCGACACCAGCGGTCGGGTGATCGGGGTCAATACCGCCATCTATTCGCCGACCGGCGGCAATGTGGGGATCGGATTCGCCATTCCTGCTGAGACGGTCAGTCATGTGATCGCCGATTTGCGCGAGAATGGTCACGTCGAGCGCGGTTGGCTGGGTATCCAGATTCAGCCGGTGACCGAGGATTTGGCCGCAGGTCTGGGCTTGGACGAGGCGCGCGGTGTGCTGGTCGCGGATGTGGTGCCGGGCGGACCGGCAAGCGCGACCGAGTTGCGGGCGGGCGACGTCATTCTGAGCGCCGACGGTCAGCGGATCGAGAATTACAAGGATCTCCCGAGATTGGTGGCCGACCTCAAGTCGGGCAGCCAGATGGAGCTGGATATCATGCGTGACGGCAAGCCGCGCCGCATCGACGTCAAGGTCGGAGCCATGCCTGACAACGACCGTGTCGCCTCTGCGTCTCGGTCCGACGACCAGTCGGGCGAGAATCCGCATCTGGGTCTCTATCTGGCGCCCTTGACGCCCGAACTCCGGATGCGTCGCGGACTGGACGACGGGAGCGCTGGGGTCTTGGTCGCCAGGGTCGATCCCGGTAGTCCGGCGGCCGAGGCAGGCATCGAGCCTGGCAGCCTGATTTCGATGGTGGGGGCGGATCCGGTCAGTTCGCCTGCGCAGGTTCAGGCGGCGGTGCGCAAGGCGAGCGCCGAGAAGCAGAAGGCGGTGATCATGCGGGTCGAACGCGATGGTCGGGCATTGTTCGTGGCCGTCCCGCTGACGGCCTGAACGGGTGTCGCGCACAGCGACAGCTTCCGTGATGCAGGAGTCGGGGCATCCTGATGTCCCGATTTCGAGTCGAAAAGGTCCGTGGACGGGCCTTTTCGACATTTTCTCGTGGGTCGAGGTTGGAGGTCGAGGGTCGATGCGTATCCTATTGGTCGAAGATGATCGTCAGATGGCGGATTATCTGCGCAAGGCGCTGGTGGAGTCCGGCGCGGTGGTCGATCTGGCCGGCGATGGTCGTGAAGGGCTGCTGATGGCGGCCAGCGGTGACTACGACATCCTCATCCTCGATCGTATGCTGCCGGGTCTCGACGGGCTCGGCATCGTGCGCACCCTGCGCGCCTCGGGCAATCGCACGCCGGTGCTGTTCCTGAGCGCCCTCGGCGAGGTCGATGACCGGGTCGAGGGATTGCGCGCCGGTGGCGACGATTATCTGATCAAGCCCTTCGCCTTCTCCGAGCTCCAGGCCCGGGTCGAGGTGTTGCTGCGGCGGGGCACGGCCGAGGCCCCGGCGACGCGTCTCTGTGTCGCCGACCTGGAAATGGATCTGCTCAAACGCGAGGTTCAGCGTGCCGGTCAGTCGATTCAGCTCCAGCCGCGCGAGTTTCGTCTACTCGAATGCCTGATGCAGCAGGCGGGGCGCGTCGTGACCCGGACCATGTTGTTGGAGCAGGTTTGGGATTATCACTTCGATCCTCAGACCAACGTCATCGACGTGCACATCAGCCGCTTGCGCGGCAAAATCGACAAGGGCTTCGGCCCACCTCTGCTGCATACCGTTCGCGGCGCTGGCTATATGATTCGCGCCGAATGACGTCCCCCGCACGCGCCGTCATCGGTGCCTGGGGCGAATTGCGCTCGCGCACGCCCCGCATCCTGCGCAGTTCCACCTTTCGGTTGGCGCTGCTCTATGTCTTTCTGCTCGGCGTTTCGGTCGCCATTCTCTTGGCGTTCATCTACTGGTCGACCGCCGGCTACATGGATCGTCAGATCGAGGCCACCATCCAGGCCGAGATCCGAGGTCTCGCCGAGCAATACCGACAACGCGGACTAACCGGGCTGACGGCCGTGATCAGCGAGCGCGTGGCGCGCGATCCGGTGGGCTCCAGCGTCTATCTGCTCGTCGACGGCGACCTGCACCGCATCGTCGGCAATCTGGATCGCTGGCCGGTCGAGCTACCGGACACCGAGGGTTGGATCAGCTTCCATCTGCGCGAGCGCGGCCCCGATCATTCGGAGGAGCATGAGGCGCGCGCCCAGGTCTTCCGATTGCGCAGTGGGCTGAGGCTTCTGGTGGGGCGCGATGTGCGCGACCTGGAGGCGATTCGGTCGGTGATCCTTGAGGCGCTCGGTTGGGGATTGGCCATCACGGCCGGATTGGCCCTGCTGGGCGGCTGGCTGATGAGCGCGAGTCTGGTCAGGCGGCTCGAATCCATCAATCAGACCAGTCGCGAGATCATGGAGGGCGATCTCTCGCGGCGTATTCCGTTGAGCGGGAGCGGCGACGACTTCGATCAGCTCGCGGCCTCGCTCAATCGAATGCTGGAGCGAATCGAGGCGCTCATGGCCGGGGTACGTCAGGTCTCGGACAATATCGCGCACGACCTTCGTACCCCACTGACTCGGCTGCGCAACAAGCTCGAATTGCTCAGCGCCGAATTGCCGGTTGCCGGATCCGCTCGCGCATTGGCGGAAGAGACCATTTCGGACGCGGAGGAGATGCTGACGACCTTTAATGCGCTGCTGCGGATTGCGCGTATCGAATCCGGTAGTCGCCGCTCCGCATTCGCGACATTGGATCTGGTGCCGCTGATCGAGGATGTGGTCGAGCTCTATGAGCCGGTTGCGGCCGAGCGGGATCAGTCTCTTATCCTGACCCGAGCCGGGGCGGCGCCTGTTTTCGGGGATCGCGATCTGATGTTTCAGGCATTCGCCAATCTGGTCGACAATGCGATCAAGTACACCCCGACCGGAGGTCAGGTGAATCTTGAGGTCGTCGAGGCGGTCGACGATATACGGGTACTGGTCTCGGATAATGGGCCGGGTATTCCAAGCGCGTTGCGCGAACAGGTCTTTCGCCGCTTCTTTCGCATCGACGACAGCCGCTCGACGCCAGGCAGTGGGTTGGGGCTGAGTCTGGTGCGTGCCATCGTCCAGATCCATCACGCGACCATCGAGTTGGAAGACAATGCGCCTGGTCTACGGGTTCTGCTGCGCTTCGAGCGGTCGCCGCTAAAGATTGGATGAGCGTGGACCCCGCCTCGCCGATACTCATAATGAGAGTGCCGGAACGGAAAATGAACGCGGGGCGTGCGCTTTAGCCGCGAATAGGGTATTTTACCCTGCTTGGTCGATTTCCAAATGGATGCTGTGGAATCGAATCGACCGAGATTGGATTCTCTCTCAGGCGTAGATCTTCAATGGCGCTGTGGTCTCTTCCCAGCGTTCCTCGTCCGCCTTCAGGCGCCGTTCGAGGTCTCCAGGTTGGCCTTCGGGGTCGTCGACCCATTCGCGAAGGTAGGTGCCTCCAGACAGCAGGTCGATCGCGAGACGTTCCGTCTCGTACTCATAATGGAAGTTTCGCCAGATCGGGTAGTCGGGATACTCGAGGCGTAGGCTTTTGAGCAGAAGCGCCACCAGCCGGTATGGCTTGAATCTCTCGTGTCGATAGCCCGCGTGGTCGGTGTGGATCTGCAGCCCCGAGCAGTGTTGTCCGATGTGCTTGTGGAAGGTCGGCTCGAACCAGCAAGGACGGATCAAGGCGCCTTCGGTCCAGGACGGCCATTCGTGGCGCATGCGCCGAAGTACCCGCTCGAAATCGACGTCCGGAGCGCCGACCACTTCGAGTGGGGTCGTGGTGCCTCTGCCCTCGGAGAGGGTGGTTCCTTCGAGGAGCACGGTGCCGGGGAAACAGCGGGCCATGTTGAGGCTCGACGCGTTGGGGCTGGGGTTGACCCAGGCCAGCTCGGCAAGCGGCCAGCCGTATCCCGGCGCCTCGGAGGGGGCGTAGCCTTCCATGGCGACCAGATGGAGGTCCAACTGCTGCTGGCGATCGGAGACGAACCATTTGGCCAGTTCGCCGAAGGTGAGGCCGTGGCGCATGGCAAGTGGTCCCGCGCCGACGAAGCTCTCCCAGCCAGACTCCAGCAGACTGCCTTCGATCGGGCGTCCGGCCGGATTGGGGCGGTCCAGAATCCAGAGCCCCTTGTCGTTCGCGCTACAGGCGTCGATGAGGTAGCCCAGGGTGGTCACGTAGGTATAGATCCGCGTTCCGATGTCCTGCAGGTCGACCAGCAGCACGTCGAAGCTGTCGAGCATCTCCTGGGTGGGGCGGCGTACCTCGCCGTAGAGGCTGTAGATGGGGATCCCGTAGCGAGGGTCGAGTGTGCTGGGGGTCTCGACCATGTTGTCTTGCTTGTCGCCCCTCATGCCATGCTGGGGTCCGAAGGCGGCGACGATGTTGAGCTCGTTCAGGGCCATGAGGGCGTCTAGGCTGTGATGGCCTTGGGACGTGACCGAGCTCGGATGGCCGAGCAGGGCGATACGGCGCCCCCAGAGCGGTTTGCGCAGTTCCGGATTTTCCAGCAGGCGGTCGATGCCGAGTTTCATCATGTTCCAGAACCTGTGTCGGGACCTATCGATCAAGTGGGGTCGGGATTGTCTCCCTGAATCGTGCCTCAACTCAATGCGTGATGATGCTGGATACCTTTCCAATTGAATCGAGCGGTTCGCCAAATCCCATTAGGGGTGGGCGGAGTGCTTCTACTAGAGTGGCTGGCTGACTCCAGCGAAGAATGATGCGGCGATCCGATTTCCATTACGACCTCCCTTCTGAGTTGATCGCGCAGCGACCACCGGTCGAGCGTGCCGGCGCGCGCCTCATGATGCTGGAAGGCGCTTCGATGCTGCCCCGCGATCGCCTGTTCAGGGATCTGCCCCAGATGCTGCGCCCTAACGATCTGCTGGTGTTCAACAACACCCGGGTGATGCGTGCGCGTTTGTTCGGTCACAAAGAGAGCGGCGGTCGTGTCGAGGTGCTCATCGAGCGTCTGACCGCCCCTGACGAAGCGTTGGCCCATGTGCGTGCCAGCAAGTCACCGCGCGAAGGTAGTCGTATTCGTCTGGCCGAGGGTATCTGGTTGCAGGTGCTGGGGCGAGAGGGCGCCTTGTTTCGATTGCGTGCGTGCGATCTGGGGTATGCGGAGCTGATGGACGCCTACGGGCATCTTCCTCTGCCGCCCTATATCCAACGCCCGGACGACAAGACCGACGATGCTCGCTATCAGACCCTGTTCGCGCGCCACGAGGGTGCTGTCGCGGCGCCGACGGCGGGCCTGCATTTTGACGAGGCGATGCTGGCGCGTCTGGCGGACATGGGGATCGAGCGGGCCGAGGTGACGCTCCATGTCGGCGCAGGAACCTTTCAGCCGGTGCGGACCGATGATCTCGATCAGCATCAGATGCACGCCGAATGGCTGGATGTGTCCGAGGAGGTTTGCGCGCAGATCGAGCGGACGCGCTCGCGGGGTGGGCGGGTCATCGCGGTCGGTACCACCTGCGTTCGGAGTCTCGAAACTGCTGCTGCGGGTGGTTCGCTGGCGCCTTTCAGGGGCGAGAGTCGTCTCTTTATTCGGCCCGGGTATCGTTTCCGAGTCGTCGACGCAATGGTGACCAATTTCCATTTGCCCGAATCCACTTTGTTGATGCTCGTGGCGGCGTTCTCTGGTTATGCCGCCATCATGAACGCCTATCGCCATGCCATTGCCGAGGGATATCGTTTCTTCAGCTATGGAGATGCGATGTTTCTGACCCGCGCCGAAGTTGAGGGCGATCTCTCCGGTTAAGCGTTCGGGTTCGAGGTCGAATAGCCCCGCGTTCCCTTTCTCCTTATCGCGTTTTCGAGGGGTGATCCTGGCCGTGTTGGCGCGCCAATGGCGATCTATATGTTTACGTATTGGCTTCTCGGTTCATTGCGATTATTGATGTCGTCTTCTCCGTTATCTCTTCCGTCGTCCTTTCGTGTTGTTCTTTTCTTGGTGTTTTGCGTGATTTCTCGTCATGCGTCACGAAATAAAGCGATGTGTCCTTGACATCTAATCGTTAATGCATACATTATTCAGAAGCGCGATTGGTGTCGTGCTTTTGAATGACCGTCTATGTCCCACCTATTGGAGGTATCGCAAGTGGAGTACGCTAATCTTAGCGTCGAAGAGATCCAGCGTCAGCTGGACGAGGCAGAATCCAAAAAGACCGCGTTGAAGCGTCTTCTGGAAACGCGTCGAGAGGAAGGTAAGGATGATATCGTTCAGCAGGTCAGGGATTTGATCGAGAGTAACGGATACGATTACGACGAGATCATTCCGCTCGTCGCCCCTAAGCGGCGGCGTGGCGCTGGTCGCAAGCTGTCTGGTGATCGCCAGTATAAGCGTTATGTGGATCCAGATAACGCCGAGAACATCTATGTTCGCGGTGTTCTGCCGGGCTGGATGAAAAAGAAGATGCAGGACCAGGGATATGATCCTTCTTCGAAAGAAGACCGTGAGGCGTTCAAGGCGAACTCTTTGCGCGAGATCTAAGGACAGGCTGTCCTGGCCTGAGCATCCGTGTCGCCTATTCGGTTTACGCTAGGCGTCCGTGATGGATGCGGTATGGATTGGAGCGGGGTTTCGATCGTCAGACGGCAAGATCCGATCTTGGCAGGTCCGGCCGTTGCTCCGCTCAGTCACGTATTTTTCCCTACTAGATTTTGGTTTGGCGAGCACTTAAACTCCCGCCCAACTCGATCGCGACGGCTCTGGGTGTCGCGTCAGATCTTTCCTCTAGATACAGGCTCTCTCTCTGAACGCCCTTTTCTGGATCTCCAGTCCCTCAAAGGCTGCATTGTCTCCGCAACTGGTTTCAAGTTGTTCAGGTACCGCTTTTTCCCGGCTTCATCATGAGGCGGGATCGGGCGCGTGAGTCCTAAGCACACTTCGTCTCCAGTGGTTGGAGGCAAAGACCGTCGAATCAGTTGTGCATTGATTTTTCGACCGTTCTCACTTTTCTTCAATGCGCGATCCATGGAATTTGAATGATGAACATCTATGTCGGCAACTTGGCCTACAGTGTCACCGAAGAAGACCTGCGCGCGGCGTTCTCGGCCTATGGCGAGATCTCCAGCGCGAGCTTGATTACCGATAAATTCACCGGTAATTCCAAGGGGTTCGGCTTCGTGGAGATGTCTAACAATGCCGAGGCTGATGCCGCGATCAAGGGACTGAACGAAACTCCCCTCAAGGGGCGCAACATGAAGGTCAACGAGGCGAAGCCGCGCAGCCCGCGTCCGGCCCGCGCACCTCGCTGGTAGACTGTTGAGCGCCCCTGGATGGTCTGATCCGGGGGCGTCGATCGGGTGTTGTATGTCCGATCGATCTTGTTCGTTCGAGCCTGGTAGTCTATCGGCTGGTTGTTATCATCCGATGCCTTCTCATGCTCGATATCCATTCCGAAAGCGCCTCTTCAGAACAGGTTACCGGTTCCTTCGCGGTTAGTTACCGGGTTCGACCTGAAAATCCCCATGCCCATCTGTTTCGCATCGAGATGCGGATACAGAATCCGCCGCTTGGTCCGTTGTGTCTATCCATGCCCGCCTGGATTCCGGGTAGCTACATGGTTCGTGATTTCGCCCGAAATCTGTTGAAATTGGATGCCGTCGATGAAAAGGATGCGGCGCTTCCTATACACAAAACGGACAAACAGACCTGGCTCTGCGAGACTTTCGGAAAACCGCTTGTCCTGTCGTATCAGGTCTTCGCATGGGATCTCTCCGTGCGCGGGGCCCATCTCGATGCGACCCATGCCTATTTCAACGGCTCGGCGTTGTTGTTGCGCGCCGAAGGTCTCGATCATCTTCCCTGTCGAATCGAGCTGCTTCCGCCTCCTTCTGATCGGTTTGGGGATTGGCGGGTGGCGACGAGTCTGCGTCTTCTGAATGCCGACGCGAATGGATTCGGTCTCTATGCGGCCGATGGCTATGACGACCTGATCGATCACCCGGTCGAGATGGGGCGATTCAGATCCCTCTCCTTCGATGTCGGCGGAATTCGTCATGGCGTGGCGATCACCGGGCGCCATTGGGTGAGCGAGTCTCGTCTGATCCAGGATCTGGAGCGTATCTGTGCCCAGCACGCGGCGCTCTTCGGTGTGCTGCCGATCGATCGCTATCTGTTTCTGTTGACGGTGGTCGGCGATGGTTATGGTGGTCTCGAGCACCGTTATTCGACCAGCCTGATGTGTGCGCGGGACGATCTTGCCGGTTCGATGGACGAAGGGGTTTCCGATGGCTATGGCCGATTACTCGGGCTCTGTAGCCACGAATACTTCCATCTTTGGATGGTCAAGCGCATCCGCCCCGCCGCTTTGATGGAAGGCGGGCTCGATCGCGAGGTGCATACCCGTTTGCTCTGGGCGTTCGAGGGCGTCACTTCTTACTACGATGAGTTGGCCCTGGTCCGCTGCGGCTGCATCGATCCCAAGACCTACCTCGGCATGTTGGCGACGACCATCACTCGGGTCATGCGCGGCCCCGGGCGAGGGGTGCAGACCCTGGCCGAGTCGAGCTTCGATGCCTGGACCAAGTTCTACAAGCAGGACGAGAACGCCCCCAACGCCATCGTCAGCTACTACGCCAAGGGTGCCCTCGTCGCCTTGGCGCTCGATCTCACCTTGCGTGAGCGCACCCAGGGTGCCGTTTCGCTCGACGATGTCATGCGTGCCCTCTGGCGCGAGCATGGCGAAACTGGGATCGGCGTTCCCGAGCGTGGAGTCGAGGCGATCGCCCAATCGGTGTCCGGCTTGGATCTGAGCGAGTTCTTCGCGCTCGCCCTCGATTCGACCCAGGACTTGGACCTGGCTCCGCTGCTCGAAACCGTCGGTATCCGGATGCGTTTGCGCCCTTCGCGTGGCGACAAGGATTTGGGCGGCGTGGTCGAATCCTTCGACCCGATTGTGCCAAGCAATGGTCTGTCCATCCGTTTGCGTTCAGGTGTCTCCGAGGCGGTCGTTCAGAGCGTCCTGACCGGAGGGGCCGGTGAGCGCGCGGGCTTGGCGCCTGGCGACACCCTGATTGCCGTGGACGGCTTGCGAGCGACTGCCGAGAATCTGGGGCGACTCCTGGGGCGCGCGGCGACCCAAGACTCGGGCGTCACGCTGCATCTGTTCCGGCGCGACGAGCTGCTTGTGCTGCGAGCCGACCCGCAACCCGCCGACTCCGATACCTGCGAGCTCATGTGGCTTGACCGGCCTACCAAGGCAGTCGAGCATGCCAGGCGGGCCTGGCTCGCGAGTCTGGCATGAGTCAAGCGATGGAGCGTCATCTCGCATTGATCCGCATGTTGGCGGATGGTCAATTTCATTCTGGAGAGGCGATCGCCGAGCATCTCGGGGTTACGCGCGCCGCCGTGTGGAAGGCGTTGCGCAGGACGGCCGATCAATTCGGTTTGGAGATCGAGTCGGTGCGCGGTCGCGGCTACCGGCTGCCGGTGCCCCTGGAGTTGCTCGATCGCGAGGCGATCCTGGCGGCCATGTCGGAGCGTGCGCGGGCCGGCTTGACGCGCCTTGAGATCCAGGATCAGATCGATTCGACCAGCGCCTACCTGATGCGCGAGGCCGCGCTTGGCATGCCATCGGGCGTGGCCTGTCTCGCCGAGCGTCAAACCGCTGGGCGTGGGCGCCGGGGACGTGTGTGGGTCTCGCCCTTCGGGGTCAATCTCTATCTGTCCCTGCTCTGGCGCTTTCCGTTGGCGCCCGCCGCCTTGGGTGGTATGAGCCTCGCCGTTGGCGCGGTCATTGCCGATCTGTTGCGTTCGGAGGGGGTCGAGGATCTCTCCTTGAAATGGCCGAACGATCTGCTCTGGCGCCGTCGCAAGCTCGCCGGGCTATTGCTTGAGGTGTCCGGCGAATCCCAGGGGCCGAGTCATCTGGTGATCGGTCTCGGGATCAATCTGCGCATGCAGCCGACCCAGGGGGCGTCGATCGAGCAGCCATGGGCCTCGATCGAGGAAGCGATGCCGGAGCTCGGTCGTTGCCGCAACGCGCTCGCCGGTCGCTTGCTGGAGGCGTTGGTGAGCGCGTTGGATCGCTATGGACGCGAAGGTCTGTCGCCGTTCATCGATCTTTGGCGTCGTTTCGATACGCTTCATGGCGAACCGGTGCGCCTGATCCTCGGAGATCGCGTCATTCAGGGTACGCACGCGGGTATTGCGGCCGACGGCTCCCTGATTCTGGAGACGTCCGAAGGGCGAGTGCCGTTCCAGGCCGGCGAGGTAAGCCTTCGGGCTCAGGAGTCTTGATCATGTTGCTGCTCGATATCGGAAATACGAACCTGCGCTGGAGTCGTGCAACCGCAGAGGGCTTGTCTCAGCCGGAACTCGTTCGTCACGGCGGTGCGATCCCGCTCGATCTGCTGGCCTGTTGGGAGGTCCTGGAGCCTCCGTCGCGGATGCTCGTCAGCAACGTTGGTGGAGGGGAGGTCGGCGAATCCTTGTGCCGGGTCGCACGCGCCTACTGGGGTATCGAACCCGAGTTCGTGTGCTCGCGGGCGTCGTGGCGGGGGCTGCGGACCGTCTATGTCGATCCCAGTCGTCTCGGCGTCGATCGCTGGTTGGCTCTGGTCGAGGCCCATGCCTCGGGTGCTCGGCCCGCGCTCATCGTCGATGCCGGTACCGCCGTCACCTTCGATCTCATGCTCGGCGACGGGCGCCATCTGGGCGGATTGATTCTGCCTGGCGTCGAGATGATGCGGAACAGTCTGTTGGCGGGCACCCAGATTCCGCGCATCCAATCCGAGCCGAGTGGCGAGCCCTGGGCAGCGGATACCGGAACCGCCGTGGCTGCGGGGAGCGTGCAGGCCGTCGCCGCCCTGACGGACCGGCTATTCGAGCGTCTTGCGGTCGAGGCGGGAAGCGATCCGCGTTTGCTTCTGACCGGAGGCGATGCGGATCGCATTCAGGACGCGCTATCGAGACCTTGCGAACGGGTTCCCGATCTGGTGTTGCGTGGCCTGATGCGAATCGCCCAGGGTGACGAATGAGAGTGCGGTCTTTCGCTGGAATAGGGTGGGGATGTCGAAATGGTGCCCCCGACAGGATTCGAACCTGTGACCTACCGCTTAGGAGGCGATCGCTCTATCCAGCTGAGCTACGAGGGCGGGTGAAAGGCGGGAAGGCTGGGATGGCCTTAATGGAAGCAGTGTAACGCAGCGCGCCATCTGGGGCCATTCCCGGGGCG
>NZ_JBHUHX010000015.1:0-158897 GCF_042682685.1 Thiorhodococcus fuscus | reverse complement strand
TGGTCGTCAGCGAGGTGAGACGATCCCGAGCAGGTGGGCGAGATCCTTGAAGAAGATCCGGAAATGGGCACCTGGTCGCGCCTTGACCAGGCGCTTGTTCATATAGGCTTCCCAGGTCAGGTGCTGGATGTCCGGGTCGGCGCAGAGGCTGACGAAGCGCTCGCGACGCTTGTCGCTGGAATACCAGAACTTCTGCATGATTCCCAGGACCCAGAACACCTTGCCGTGCGCCTTCATGAAGCGTTGACGGGCCTTCTTGAGCGCCTTGGGGTTGCCGGTGGTGCAGAATTCGTTGACCGCCTCGCCTGCCATGCGCCCGCAGGCTAGGGCGTAGTAGATGCCTTCTCCCGATGCCGGTGCGACGCAGCCGGCTGCGTCTCCAGCGAGCAGGATGTCGCGACCGTTGTCCCACACCTTGAGCGGTTCGAGCGGAATGGGTGCGCCCTCGCGTCTCAGGGTCTCTGCGCCTTCCAGCCCGGCGCGGCGGCGCAGCTCGGTGCAGGCCGAGCGCAGCGAGAATCCGGGGATGGCGGTGCCGACGCCGACGCTGATGGTGTCGCCATGTGGGAAGACCCAACCGTAGAAATCGGGCGAGATGTCGCCCTGATAGTAGACGTCGCAACGGGTGCCGTCGAAATCCGCGTCCTTGGGGGTGGCCACGATCTCGTGGTAGGCGGAGACGTATTTGACGGTCTCGTAGCCCGGAACGTAATTCTTGCCGACGAATGAGTTGGCCCCGTCCGCGCCGATCACGGCTTTGGCGCGCACGCTCTCGGCCTCGCCCTTGATGCGGTCCTGGCCCGCGCGGAAGTGGACCACAGCGGTGCCGTCGCTGTCGCGCTCGATGCGCTCGAAGGTGCCGGTCTTGCGGGTCGCGCCGTTCTGGGCCGCGCGCTCGCGCAGCCACTCGTCGAAGTGCTCGCGGTCGACCATGCCGACATAGCCGCCGTCGATCGGCATGTCGACCTCGCGGTCGGAGGGGGCGATCATTCGTGCCGAATAGACCTTAGCGGCTAGGGCAGACTCGGGGATGTCGAATTCGCGCATCGCCTGGGGCGGGATGGCGCCGCCGCACGGCTTGATGCGCCCGGCGCGGTCGAGCAGGCACACGGAGCGGCCCAGCTTGGCCAGATCGTTGGCGGCCGTGGCCCCGGCGGGTCCGCCGCCGATGACGACGACGTCGAAGGTATCAGGGTTTGACATGCAGAGATCTCGTCGAAAGCAAAAGGACTCGCGCACGCAGGCGCGGGGTTTACTGGATCAGCCCGCGCACGGCGAAGGCGCTGATCATCATGCCGGTGACATAGACGCTGACGCCCAGTCCGCTGAACCAGGTCGCGCGCTCGCGCGGGCTGCCGAGGAAGCGGACCATGAGGCCGATTTGGATCAGCAGCACCACGCCGACGGCGATGGCATGCGCCGGCTTGTCCCAGGCGAAGAGCAGGGCGACGACAATGGCCTGCGGCAGCCCCATCACCAAGCAGAGGAGGCGTGCGGCGCCGTCCACTCCGAGTTGGACCGGCAGCGAACGGACATTCATCTGGATGTCGCCCTCGATCGCCTTGAAGTCGTTCAGGGTCATGATGCCGTGCGCGCCGATGCTGTAAAGCAGGGCGAGTATGAGAATCTTCCAGTCCGGCATGGCGCCGCCGATCATGACCGCCGCGCCCGTGACCCAGGCTAGCCCCTCATAGGAGATCCCGACGGCCAGGTTGCCCCACCAGCCGTTGCCTTTGAGTCGCAGCGGCGGGGCGCTGTAGATCCAGGCGAGCACCATGCCGAGCAGGGCGGCGCCGAGGACCCAGGGGCCGAGCGCATAGGCCAGCAGCAGCGAGACGGCGGTCCAGATCAGGGACAGATAGAAGCCCCAGCGACCCGGGATGCGCCCCGACGGGATCGGGCGGTTGGGTTCGTTGATGGCATCGACGTGGCGGTCATACCAGTCGTTGACCACCTGGCTGGTGCCGCACATCAGCGGACCGGCGAGAATGATGCCGGCGATGACCACCAGCAACTGGTCCAGGATCGGTGCGCCCGAGGAGACCACGCCGCAACCGAAGGCCCACATGGGTGGAAACCAGGTGATGGGGTGGAGCACCTCCAGCATCGCGGAAGGCTGGGGATAGCGCGCGTTCGCGAGCGGCATCGTTTGATTCATGCGGGGAACCTTCGTCTGCTCCGAGAGGGTCGACTCATCGTGAGGGTTTTACGGGTAGAGGCAAATCGGCGTCGTTCGCCTGGGGATTGCTCGTCATAACGCCTGCGCCACCTCGGGCGCCGACAGGGCGGCACATGGGTGCTCGTGATGGAGAGCGGCGAGCGGGAATGACGGCGGGACCCCGTTCAAGATCGATCCTTCTTGTCTGGCCCCGGTGGGTCGGAGGGCTGATCCGCGACGATGCCATAACGGTCGATTTTGACGTACAGGCTTTGTCGACTCAAGCCCAGCAACTCGGCGGCTGAGGCGCGGTTGTCCCCGGTCAACTTGAGCGCCACCTCAATGCAGAGACGCTCGATGGTGTCGGTCGATTCGCGGACCAGTTCCTTGAGCGGGACACGACCGACTCGGTCGGTCAGTTGGTCCAGCCAGCGGGTCTGCTCCGGGGTTGTCGGTTGCTCGGTGTTCAGTCGTCGTCCGACGTCGCGGATGAAAAATCCGAAATAGGGGCGCTCTCCGTTACGGACCGCAGCGGCCGAGATCTCGACCTCCGTGGTCGAGCCGTACTCGCCGCGCAAGGTGGTCGCGAAAAGTCGGACCGTCGTGTGCTGGCGCAGATTGGCCATAAGAACGTTGAGGTCGACCCCGGGGCGTCCGAGCCAGCGGTCGAGCGATTCGCCGCGCGCCTGCTGCTCGGTCGGGATCTCGGCGAGACTCAGGAAGGTCGAGTTCGCGGTCAGTATGCGGCCTTCGGGGTCGGTGATGACCAAGCAGTCCGGCGCGTTCTCGAACACGCGCAGATAGCGGGCCTTCGTCTCCGGCAGGGTCGAGGTCGAGGGCGCCGAAAGGATTGGTGCCAGTCTCACCAACAGAAATGAGGCGTTTTCCTGGCGCAGCAGCGAGGCGGAGACCAGGAATTCCTGCATGCTGTCGAGCTGATTGGCGCGCACATCGTCCGCGCGGCCCGCTGCGCGGACCCCGGCAAGGAGTCCGTTGATCGCGTGCATGCCCTCGGTGTCGAAGCCCTCGGGAAAGGGGCGTCCGATAACGCGACTCGGGCTCTCGCCAAGCAGTTGACCAGCGGCCGGATTGGCCTCGACGACGCGTTGCGTCGGGGCGTCGATGATGAGGATCGCCTCGGAGACCATGCGGAACAGCAGGCGATAGCGGGTCTCGACCTGACGGAAACGCCAATAGTCGCGCTCGAGTGCCTGTTGGGCGTCGATGAGCTGCTGTTGCAGCGCCGCCATGCCTTGCAGATTGCGGCCGATGACGACGATCGGCCCCTGATCGCGCAAGCGCAGGGCGCGATACTGGATGGGGATGTCGGTTCCGCGCGTCGTCGGGTGATTGATTTGACGCCAGCGGGTCATCGTCTGCTGACGGGCCTCGTTGAGCAGGGCCTCGAGGTTGGCCTGACTCTCCGGGGCGATTCTGGATGCCCAGGGCTGGCCGATCCAATCGGCGCTGAAGTCCGCGCGCAGTTCGTCGCTGCCGAAGGAGATGTCCCTCACCACCCCCTGATCGTCGAGTACCACGGCGATATCCGCCATGCCCTCGACCAAGGCCGCCGCTGTCTCGGCGTCGAGGACGCCGAGGGATTCCCTCGGGGCGCTGAACGAACTCACGGCGACCAGACCCTCCACTGCCATTGGGCGTGCCCCGAAGGCCCTCTCCTGGGCCTGCAGCGGCAGATTCGCCGGATCGATTTAATACGGTAACGCGCGCCAGAAGACGCGCTGTGCATTACGGCATTCGGCTGTGTTCGCCATCTGCCAACCTCGTTTGCGGCCGATTGGCCGAAGTGATGGCGGCTTGGCTGGAGACAATCCGCTCATGCAGGGCTCTTCGCTACCGAGAACGCCGACGTCGATATCAATAAACGCACGTCTGTCGTGGGTTTTGTCGATGACGGGCCCGCAGACGCCGCGACCAGCGAGGAGTGCGGTTTGCCACGGGAAATTCCCTAAGGGAAAACGCTCGGTTAGCGATGGCGTGGCACGCCGAATTCGTCCTCCGGGTTCGAATTCCTATTGTGGTGGCTTGTTCTGGGTTGTCAAGTCAGGTTTACGTAAAGTTTGGTTGACGCATCTTGGAAAGCAGACTAGATTTCTGCATGCGACTTAAGTGATGATCTAAAGGATCTTGAGCGGATTCCGACCTAGTAGCAGATGACCCATCACCATAATCAACAGAACCCGCGTCGGCCTCTTTACACACCGGAAGAGCGTCTCCGGCGGGACGAATCGCCGTGGACGCTGGTCCAGGGCATTCTTGCGCCCATTCAGTTTCTGGTCTTTCTGATCAGTCTCTATCTGGTGCTGCGCTATCTCGCCACCGGCGAGGGCGCGTTTATCGCAACCCTTTCGATCGTCGTCAAGACGCTTGTCCTCTATACCATCATGATCACCGGCGCGATCTGGGAGAAGGTGGTCTTCGGTCGTTATCTCTTTGCGCCCTCCTTCTTCTGGGAGGACGTCTTCAGTATGTTGGTGCTCGCGTTGCATACGGCCTATCTGGTCGCGCTTTTCACTGGCTTCGTGGATACGCGTGGTCAGATGTTGCTGGCGCTCGCGGCCTATGCGACCTATGTCGTCAATGCCGCCCAGTTCCTGATCAAGCTGCGCGCCGCGCGCCTCGAGGGCGCGCGCGCCAAGGCGCCAGCCGCTAGCCACTTGGCCGAGGTTGCGGAATGAGCGGTGCCGATGCGCAGCGACGCGCGGGCGTCGAGGGCTGTGGCGTGCCGAACGTCAACCGTGAGCGTGGACAGCGCCAGGTCTTCTGCGGCCTGGCGGGTATCGTCTGGCTCCATCGCAAGATTCAGGATGCCTTCTTCCTGGTCGTAGGTTCGCGTACCTGCGCGCACCTGCTGCAGTCTGCTGCGGGCGTGATGATCTTCGCCGAACCGAGGTTCGCGACGGCCATTCTGCAGGAGCGCGATCTGGCCGGTCTGGCCGATTGCAATCAGGAACTCGATCGTGTCGTGGCCGATGTGCTTGAGCGCCGCCCCGACATCAAGACCCTGTTCCTGGTCGGTTCCTGTCCCTCCGAGGTCATCAAACTCGACCTGGGCAAGGCGGCCGAGCGTTTGTCCGAGACCCATCAGGGGCGCGTGCGCGTTCTCGACTATTCGGCCAGCGGTCTGGAGACGACCTTCACGCAGGGCGAAGATGTCTGCCTAACCTCGCTGACGCCTCAGTTGCCCGTGCTTGCGGAGGGCGAATCTTCGCTCCTGGTGGTCGGAACCCTGCCCGATGTGGTCGAGGACCAGTTCGCTCGCATCTTCCGCGATCTGGGTATCGGTCCGGTTCACTTCCTTCCGCCACGCCAGTCGACCGAGCTGCCTCCGGTGGGCAATGGGTCTCGGGTCCTGCTGGCTCAGCCCTTTCTCGGCGAGACCGCCCGCGCGCTGCAGAAACGTGGCGCGACCCTCTTGGATGCCCCCTATCCACTCGGGATAGAGGGAACCTTGGGCTGGTTGAAGGCGGCCGCAGATGCCTGGGGCGTGTCCGAAGAGCGTTTGCGCGAGGTGACCGCCGCCCCCATCGCGCGGGCCGAGCGCGGCCTGGCGCGTCAGCGCGAACTGCTGGCCGGCAAGCGGATCACCTTTCTGCCCGATTCGCAGCTCGAAATCCCCATCGCCCGTTTTCTGGCGCGCGAGTGCGGCATGGAGCTGGTCGAAGTGGCAACCCCCTTCCTGGATCGCCAGTTGATGGAGTCCGAGCTTCAGCTGTTGCCGTCCGATCTGCGCCTGACCGAGGGGCAGGATGTCGAGCGTCAGCTGGATCGGGTTCGAGAGGATCGTCCGGACCTCACCGTCTGCGGTCTGGGCCTGGCGAATCCGCTGGAGGCCGAGGGGCTGCGGACCAAGTGGTCGATCGAGCTTGTGTTCAGTCCGATCCACGGATTCGATCAGGCGGCCGATCTGGCGGAACTCTTTGCGCGCCCACTCGTGCGCGGCGCACTGTTGCAGGTTTGATGTCATGCAGTTGACCCTTTGGTCCTACGAAGGCCCACCTCATATCGGCGCGATGCGTCTGGCCGCCTCGATGAAGGGTGTGCATCTGGTTCTGCATGCCCCGCAGGGCGACACCTATGCCGACCTGCTCTTCACCATGATCGAACGTCGTTCACAGCGTCCGCCGGTGAGCTATACGACCTTTCAGGCGCGCGAGCTGGGGTCGGATACCGCTGAGTTGGTGAAGACGACCATCCAGCAGACCTACGATCGCTTCAAGCCGAGCGTGCTCATGGTCGGCGAGTCTTGCACGGCCGAGCTGATCCAGGATCAGCCTGGCGCGCTCGCTCAGGGCATGGGGCTGCCCGTTCCGGTGCTTCCGCTTGAGCTGCCCGCTTATGCTCGAAAGGAGAACTGGGGCGCCAACGAGACCTTCTATCAGCTGATTCGTGGTCTGTTGCGTAGCCGTGTTCCGGCGCCGGGCTCCGAGCGTGCATTGCGCGCCGAGGGTGCGCGTCCCAAGGCCAATCTTCTGGGGGCTTCGTCGCTGGGCTTCCGGTGTCGCGACGATGTGGTCGAGGTCACGCGTCTGCTCGACTCGGTTGGGGTCGATGTCAACGTCGTGGCCCCGCTGGGCGCGTCGCCCGAGGATCTGTTGCGCATCCCGGAGGCCGACTTCAACGTCTGCATGTATCCCGAGATCGCCGATCAGTCGTGCCATTGGTTGGAGCGCATGTTCGGTCAGCCGACGGTCAAGACCGTCCCCATCGGCATCGGCGCGACACGCGATTTCCTCCACGAGGTGGGGCGTGCTGCCGGTATCGAGATCGACACCACGACGGATCCTATCTGGTCTAGAATGCCCTGGTACTCGCGTTCCGTCGATTCGACCTATCTGACGGGCAAGCGGGTCTTCATCTTCGCGGATGCCACGCATGCGGTTGCTGCAGCGCGGATCGCCGCCGAAGAGCTCGGCTTTACGGTCGTCGGATTGGGTACCTATGCTCGTGAGTTCGCTCGTGACGTTCGCGAGGCGGCGAAGCGCTACGGTGTCGATCCGCTGATCACGGATGACTATCTCGAAGTCGAGGCCCGGGTCGCCGAATTGCAGCCGGAGTTGGTGCTGGGCACTCAGATGGAGCGCCACATCGCCAAGCGTCTTGGAGTTCCCTGCGCCGTTATCTCGGCGCCGGTGCATATCCAGGACTTTCCGTCCAGATACGCGCCTCAGATGGGTTTCGAGGGCGCGAACGTCATCTTCGATACGTGGGTCCACCCCTTGATGATGGGGCTCGAAGAGCATCTCATCACCATGTTCCGGGAGGACTTCGAGTTCCATGATGCCGCGACGCCTTCGCACCTTGGGCCGGGAACACGTAAGACGCAATCGGAGGATGCGGAGCCTGCTGTCACCGAGCAGGCCGCGCGGGCGGACGACGCAGTCATGGCTTGGGCACCGGAAGCCGAGCAGGAACTGAAAAAGATCCCCTTCTTCGTGCGCGGAAAGGCGCGGCGCAATACCGAAAGGTTCGCCGAGGAATGCGGGATCCAGACAATTACTGTGGAGACGCTCTACGATGCCAAAGCGCACTTCGGCCGCTGAAAAGCGTGCCAAATCCTCCGACACGACGCCTATTCGTGTCGTCATCGTCAATCTCGATGGGCATCTGGCGGGGACAACTCAGCGCGCGCTCCCAATCGTTCAGCGCGATTTGCCCGGGCTGCAGCTCAATCTGCATGCGGCGACCGAGTGGGCCGACGATCCGGCATCCCTTGAGCGCTGCCTGAGCGATATCGCCGAGGGCGACATCATCATGGTCACCATGCTCGTCATGGAGGACCACTTCAAGCCGATCCTTCCCGCGCTTGCCGCACGCCGCGACAACTGCGACGCCATGATCGTCTGCATGTCCGCCAGCGAGCTGATGAAGATGACCCGCATGGGCGGCTTCAGCATGGACGGCTCTTCCAGCGGCGGTCCCATGGCGCTGCTCAAGAAGCTGCGCGGCAATCGCGAGCGTAGCCAGAGCGCCGGCGCGCAGCAGATGTCGATGCTGCGCCGTATCCCCAAGCTGCTGCGTTTCATTCCAGGTACCGCGCAGGACGTGCGCGCCTATTTCTTGACCCTTCAGTACTGGCTGGCCGGCTCGGACGAAAACCTGGCCAATATGCTGCGCTTCCTGGTCGACCGCTATGCGGACGGCGACCGCCGTCATTTGCGCGGGACCCTGAAGATTGCTGCGCCGGTCGAGTATCCCGAAGTCGGCGTCTATCATCCCGAGATGAAGGGGCGTATCGCGGAGAAACTCGCACAACTGCCGGGTATCAACGCCAAGGGTCGCAAGGGGCGTGTCGGTCTGCTGTTGATGCGCTCCTATGTATTGGCCGGCAACTCGGGTCATTACGACGGCGTGATCAAGGCATTGGAGGCCAAGGGCCTGCAGGTGGTCCCCGCCTTCGCCAGCGGGCTCGATGCCCGTCCGGCGATCGAGAAGTTCTTCATGCAGGATGGCGTGTCGACCGTCGACGCGGTCGTCTCTCTGACCGGCTTTTCGCTGGTCGGCGGTCCCGCCTACAACGACTCCCATGCCGCCGAGGAGATGCTGACGCGGCTCGACGTGCCCTATCTCTCCACCCTGGCGGTCGAGTTCCAGACCCTGGATCAGTGGGAGGAATCCAGTCAGGGGCTGCTGCCGGTCGAGGCGACCATGATGGTCGCTATCCCCGAGCTCGACGGCGCTGCTGGCTCCATGGTCTATGGCGGTCGCAATGGTGGCGGCTCCGAGGATGGCGCGCGCGACATGCATTCGCATGCGGAGCGCGCCGAGATGCTTGCCTCGCGTACCGCTCAGCTGGTGCGTCTGCGTCGGGCCGAGCGCGCCGAGCGCAAGGTCGCCATCGTGCTCTTCAACTTCCCGCCCAATGCGGGTAACACGGGCACTGCGGCCTATCTGTCGGTCTTCGCCTCGCTCTATCGCACCCTGGTCGCCATGGATGCGGCGGGCTACAACGTGGATCTGCCCGAGAGCGTGGACGATCTGCGCGAGCGTATCGTCAACGGCAATGCCTCTCGTTTTGGCGCGCACGCCAACGTGCACACCCGCATTCCCGCAGACGACCATGTCCGTCGCGAGCGCTATCTGGCCGAGATCGAGAAGCAGTGGGGGGCGGCGCCTGGCAAGCAGCAGAGCGACGGCGCCTCCATCTTCGTGCTCGGTGCCCAGTTCGGCAGCGTCTTCGTCGGCGTTCAGCCTTCTTTCGGGTACGAAGGCGACCCCATGCGCCTCTTGTTCGAGAAGGGCTTCTCTCCGACCCATGCCTTCTCGGCCTTCTACCGCTATATCCGCGAGGATTTCGGCGCCCACGCCGTGCTCCATTTCGGGACCCACGGCGCCTTGGAATTCATGCCAGGCAAGCAGGCGGGTCTTTCCAGCGAGTGCTGGCCGGATCGCCTGATCGGCGATTTGCCGAACGTCTATCTCTATGCCTCCAACAACCCCTCCGAAGGCACCATCGCCAAACGTCGTTCGGCCGCGACCCTGATCAGCTACATGACGCCGCCGATCACCCACGCGGGGCTCTACAAGGGCTTGGTCGAACTCAAGGGCTCCATGGAGCGCTGGCGTTCGCTGCCGCCGACGGATGTCGACGAGCGCACCTCGCTGGCCGAGATCATCCAGGCCCAGGCGGCGGAGCTGGAACTCGCCGAGCTGGAACCTGCTTGGGGTGAAGACGTGGATACGCGTATCGCCAAGCTCAATGAAGAAGTGCTGGAGCTGGAGTACACCCTGATTCCGCACGGTCTGCATGTCGTCGGTGAGTCGCCGAGTGAGGAAGAGCGCGTCGACCTCCTGATGGCCGTCGCCGAATCGACCAAGGACGTGCGTCCCGATAAGGCCGCGCTTGAGGCGCTGGTCGCCGGCAAGTCGCCCGAAAAGGCGCTCAAGGCTGCCAAGGTGAAGACGACCGAGGAGAACGTTGCGCTCTTCCGCGAGTTGGCCGAAATCGATCGCCTGCTGGTCCAGGACACCGAGATTCCGGCGATTTTGCGCGCGCTCGACGGGCATTTCATCCCACCGGCGCCCGGCGGCGATCTGCTGCGTACCCCGGCGATTCTACCGACCGGTCGCAACCTTCACGGCTTCGATCCCTTCCGTCTGCCGAGCCTCTTCGCGGTCAAGGACGGCGCTCAGCAGGCCGCGCGTCTGATCGAGCGCCATCGTACCGATGGCAGCGGCTATCCCGAGACCATTGCCTTGGTCCTCTGGGGAACCGACAACCTCAAGACCGAGGGTGGTCCCATCGGTCAGGCGCTCGCGCTCATCGGTGCGCTTCCGCGCTTCGACAACTATGGCCGGCTGGCCGGTGCGACCCTGATCCCCTTGGAGGAGTTGGGTCGTCCGCGCATCGACGTGGTCATGACGCTGTCCGGCATCTTCCGCGATCTGCTGCCGCTGCAGACCAAGCTGTTGGCCGAGGCGTCTTTCCTGGCCGCCTCTGCCGATGAGCCGGTCGAGCAGAACTTCATCCGCAAGCATGCCTTGGAGTATCAGCAGGCCCACGACTGCGATCTGGAGACCGCCTCGCTGCGCGTCTTCAGTAACGCCGACGGTGCCTATGGCGCGAACGTCAATCACCTCATCGACAGCAGCAGCTGGGATGAAGGCGAGGAGCTGGCCGAGACCTACACCCGACGCAAGAGCTTTGCCTATGGCCGCTCCGGCAAGCCGGTGCAGCAGGCGGATCTGCTCAAGAGTTGTCTCGGTCAGGTGCAGCTCGCCTATCAGAACCTCGATTCGGTTGAACTCGGCGTCACCACCGTCGACCATTACTTCGATACCCTCGGTGGCATCGCCAAGGCGGTCAACCATTACAAGGGTGACGAAGTTCCGGTCTACATTGGCGACCAGACGCGCGGCGACGGCGTGGTTCGCACCCTGGCCGAGCAGGTGGCGCTGGAGACCCGTACCCGCATGCTCAATCCAAAGTGGTACGAGGGCATGCTCAAACACGGCTACGAGGGCGTGCGTCAGATCGAGGTGCATGTCACCAATACCATGGGCTGGTCGGCCACGACCGGTCAGGTCGCGCCCTGGGTCTACCAGCAGCTGACCGAGACCTTCGTGCTCGACGAAGAGATGCGCAACCGTTTGGCGCAACTCAATCCGACCGCGTCGGCCAAGGTCGCCAATCGTTTGATCGAGGCCCATGAACGTAACTACTGGTCGCCCGACGAGGCGACCCTTGAAGCGCTTAGAAAGGCGGGGGAAGAGTTGGAAGATCGACTCGAAGGTGTGATCGAGGAGGCGGCTGCGTGACGATTCAGGAGTTGCCCGTCGATATGTTCGGTTCGCTGCCCAAGCAACCCGATGGTGAAGGCAGCGTGCAGGTCCAGCTCGACCCGGATATGCGCATCGATACGGCCAAGGTGTTCGCCATCTATGGCAAGGGCGGAATCGGCAAGAGCACGACCTCGTCGAACCTGTCGGTCGCCTTTTCGAAGCTGGGCAAGCGTGTCCTGCAGATCGGCTGCGATCCGAAGCACGATTCGACTTTCACCCTCACCAAGTGCCTGGTTCCGACCGTCATCGATATCTTGGAATCGGTCGATTTCCATGCCGAGGAGCTGCGTCCGAGCGACTACGTCTACGAAGGCTATAACGGTGTCATGTGCGTCGAGGCCGGCGGGCCGCCGGCTGGCACCGGCTGCGGCGGCTATGTGGTCGGCCAGACGGTCAAGCTGCTCAAACAGCATCATTTGCTGGAGGACACGGACGTCGTCGTCTTCGATGTGCTCGGCGATGTGGTCTGCGGTGGTTTCGCGACCCCCTTGCAGCATGCCGAGCGCGCGCTGATCGTGACCGCGAACGACTTCGATTCGATCTTCGCCATGAACCGTATCGCCTCGGCGATCCTGGCCAAGTCCAAGCACTATGGCGTGCGACTCGGCGGCGTCATCGCCAACCGCAGCCGGAATACCGACGAGATCGATCGCTTCGTCGATGCGGTCGGTCTTAAGCGATTGGCGCATTTGCCCGATCTGGACATCATTCGTCGCAGTCGACTCAAGAAGTCGACCGTCTTCGAAATGGATCCCGAGCCGGGCTCGGGTCTGGAGGGGGCGCAGCAGCAATATCTGGACCTGGCCCAGCGACTCTGGGATGGCGTCGAGCCTCTTGAGGCTCACCCCATGCGCGACCGTGACATTTTCGATTTTCTGGGGTTCGACTGATGCCGAATGGTTCCTATCAAGAGCGGCGCGGACAGATCGAAACCTATTTCGATCGGACGGCGGCGGATGCCTGGTCGAAGCTGACCTCGGACGTCAAGGTCAGCCGTATTCGCGAGACTGTGCGAGCGGGCCGCGAGGACATGCGCAATACATTGCTCGACTGGCTTCCTGCCGACCTGAGCGGTAAGCGCCTACTCGATGCGGGTTGCGGAACCGGTGCGCTGGCCGTCGAGGCGGCACGTCGTGGCGCCGAGGTGGTGGCGATCGACGTGGCGCCGACCCTGATCGAGATCGCCCGCGAACGCGCGCCCAAGGACTTCGGTGGTGGCTCGATCCATTTCGAGGCGGGAGACATGCTGGACCCGGCTCACGGTCGTTTCGATCATGTGGTCGGCATGGATTCGCTGATTCATTATCGACCGGCGGATGTCGTGAATGTTTTGGCCGGGCTGGCCGAGCGGACCAGCACCTCGATCATCTTCACCTTCGCGCCGAAGACCGTGCCGCTTGCGATCATGCATGCCGTTGGCAAATTGTTTCCGCGCGGTGATCGCTCGCCGGCGATCGAGCCCGTGAGCGTCAAGACCTTGAAGGGTTTGATTGCCGCCGATGCGGGACTGGCCGGCTGGCAGCCGAATCGGACTCGGCGCATTGCCGTTGGCTTTTATACGTCTCAGGCACTGGAACTGATTCCCGGATGAGACGCGGCCTTGCAACGTCACCGATCGGATCGGTGACGTTGTGGTGAGGGCGCATTGCGCGCCGTGGAGGACCCAGCCTAGCGCTGTGGGGATTGCTCTGGGGGCGTAGCGGGCGGCATCGGTCAAAGGCGTCATCCAGTGGGTTATCGGCCCGGCATTGACCGGTTTTTCCACCGGCTATAGAGTCGTTTATCACATTGAGATCTTAACGCTTTTCGCCATGCCGTTCGCTGTCGCTCCATTCGTGCGAACGGTGCGAGGACTTGGTTCCTGGCGGTCATCGCGCTTCGGTCTAGTCGGCTGTTCCGGCTAGCCATTTGTCCTACGGAGGTTACATCATGTCTGCTGCCATCACTGACTACATCGACGTTGCTCAATTGACGATTTGGGCGTTCTGGTTCTTCTTTGCTGGACTCATCATCTATCTCCGCCGCGAGGACAAGCGGGAAGGTTATCCGCTTGACTCGGACCGCACCGAACGCTCCGGCGGTCGCGTGAAGGTCGTCGGCTTCCCCGGTCTGCCCGATCCCAAAACCTTCATCCTGCCGCACAATGCCGGCACCGTCGCGGCCCCGCGTGCCGAGGCTCCGCTGGCCAACCTGAAGGCGACGCCTGTCGCTCCCTTCCCGGGCGCACCTTTTGAGCCGGTCGGCGACCCCATGCTGTCCGCCTTCGGTCCCGCCGCCTCTCCGGATCGCGCCAAGCACTGCGATCTCACCATCGATGGTGTGGCGAAGATCGTGCCTTTGCGTGTCGCCACCGATTTCTCCATCGCCGACAAAGATCCGGATCCGCGCGGCATGACCGTCGTCGGCCTGGATGACGAGCCGGCCGGTACCATCACCGATGTCTGGGTCGACCGTTCCGAGCCTCAGATCCGTTACCTTGAGCTGAAGGTCGCGGCCGGTGGTAAGCAAGCCTTGGTTCCGATCGGTTTCTGCGTCTTCAATAAGAAGGCACGTAAGGTCAAGGTTGCCGCAATCAAGGCCGCTCACTTCGCGAACGTGCCCGTGCTGTCGAAGCCGGATCAGATCACGCTCTACGAAGAAGACAAGGTCAGCGCCTATTACGGCGGTGGTAAGCTCTACGCTACTGCAGATCGTTCCGGACCCTTATTGTGAGGGAGTATGACTTCGAGCCCGTTCGAGGGCTTCCTGAGCGTCTTCCTCCTGGAGAGGAGATGCTCTGGCAGGGTTCGCCGCGCTGGGATGTCCTTGCGCGGCGCGCCTTCCATGTTCGCAAGGTTGCTGTCTATTTCGCGGTGCTCGTGGTCTTGCGTCTCGTCGTGGATTGGTCTGATGGATCTTCCACGGCGAGCGTCATTCAGGGCGTGACCTGGATCTTTGCGCTGGCGCTGGTGTCGATTGGTGCGTTGACCTTGCTCGGTTGGGCAATGGCTCGCACGACGCTCTACACCATCACGAACCGCCGGGTCGTCATGCGCATCGGCGTCGCCTTGCCGATGATCATGAACCTTCCGTTCAAGCAGTTCCGGTCGGTGGACCTTCGGGTCTATTCGGACGGCAGTGGCGATATACCGCTTCTGCTCGCGAAGTCGGCTCGGCCTTCGTACATGATCTTCTGGCCTCACGTGAGGCCGTGGCATTTCTCGCCGACGCAGCCGATGCTGCGAGCGATTCCAGATGCTGCGGCGGTTGCCAAGATTCTTTCGGATGCCCTTGCGGGCTATCTGGAGGAGTCACGGCAGGCTGATGGCGGGTCGATTGAGTCCTCGGCGCAAGGCGAGACATCGCTGGCTTCCTGACGGCATTTCTCATTCCGATGAGGTTCCATTTTGACTGAAGAGTATGGTGAACGCCCTTTTCCTAGGGGCGTCTTAATCGCCGTCGCTTCCTTGCTGAGCTTTGTCATCATTATGGTCGGGGTCGCCCGACTGACTGGCGCAAAGTTCGATCAGGCTCCGTTGACCCCGATCGTGCAGGAGCGCGAACTGCATTTCGTGGATCAGTCCGATGGTTCGACCCAGGTTGTGGACCCATCCACTGGCGAGGTGATCCAGACCCTGGAGCCGGGCGGCGCTGGATTCATCCGTGGGGTGTTGCGGGCGTTCGGTCGCCAGCGTAAGGGGTATGACGCCACGATCGATCAGGCGCCGTTCCGCTTGGCCCTTCGTCAGAACGGCAACTTGACCCTCGAAGATCCCACCACTGGCATCGTCATCGACCTGAGGGCCTATGGCGAAACCAACCAAGCGTCCTTCGCCGCGCTGCTGCCAGCACGTGGCGCTTCCCAATGACGGCTAGCCTACCTAGCCGAGTGGACCCGATTGGTTGTTCGCTATCGATTTCGGTCGTGGTTAGGACGGTCGATCGCGGTCCTCTTGCCCGCTGACTGCAGATCGTCTCGTTCGAAACGGCACCAAGACTTGGGTCTACAGCATGTCCGACTACGGTTTCCCCGTCCTTTACGCGCTCGGTCTCTGGTGGTTCAGCACCGGAGTGGTGCTCTATCTCGATAATCTGCCTGGACGTACCTTTCGTTGGACCCTGCTCGGCGGCACCCTCGTTCTGGCGATCGCCACCTTCGGTGTCGTCATCAGCAGCGCCTCCATAACGAGCTTCGCACAGTATGCCGCCTTCACCTGCGGGGTCGTCATCTGGGGCGTGCTGGAGATGAGCTATTTCACCGGGTTGGCCACCGGGCCGCGCAAGACGCCCTGTCCACCCGGGTGCTCCGATCTGAGACGTTTCGGTTTGGCGATCATGACCAGTCTCTATCACGAGTTGGCGGTGATGGGGACCGCTCTCTTCCTGGTGCTTATCTCCTGGGAGGAGCCCAATCAGGTCGCGGCCTGGACCTTTGTGGTTCTGTGGCTGATGCGTTGGAGCGCGAAGCTGAACCTCTTCCTCGGCGTGCCGAACCTCAACGAGGACTGGCTTCCCGAGCATCTGCGCTATCTCAAGACGTACATGTCGAAGCGGGGCATGAATCTGCTGTTTCCGGTTTCCGTAACTCTGGCGACTGTGGTTGTGGTCTTGATCGTGCTGGAGGCACGCGAGCCCAGCCAGGTCGGAGCCGTGTCGCAGGGGTTGGTTTTGGTCGCCACATTGCTGGCTTTGGCGATTCTGGAGCATTGGTTTCTGGTTCTGCCCCTGCCAGACGAGGCCCTTTGGGCCTGGGCTTTACCACATAAGGATGTTCCCGGCTCCGATGATTCGGGTCGGCCAGGCTCGGATTCGAGTCAATCCAATGTGCTTGCCAAGCGGAGACGTTCGTCGAAACAGCGCGGGACGACGAGCCACGAACTCTCACGGACGACCGTTCCACCTCCACCTTGGCGTCGAGCCTATCAGGCCTGAATCGGGCCGTTTCTGACTCCGATCATCATAAACGAACCGGAATTTCACCTTGGGTGTCTTGACGAGGTAGAGGTTCGGTAGCGTGCGCAGTATAATTTCGGTGCGCCGATGATCACACCTAAGTCGACAACGTGTGAAGGGGTTTCGGATGGCCGTTGCAGCCAGTAGCCTGGATGCTGTCCCCATTGGGTCCGGCTGGATCCAGTAAAAATTCCACCGTACGTCTTCGTAGTACCGTTTCGCAAACGCCTTCGACCATTGTCGGTGCGGGCCAGTCAAGGGCCGCCGCGCGGGCTTTGGTCTGTATTCGATCCGACCCTGGGGCGGGTGGTGGATGTCGAATGGAGGCGGCTGTGTCTCAGGTGGTGTCTGGTGTATCGGCGAGGCCCAGTATGACAGCGGTTCAATCTGACTAGATGGGTTAAGACCATGGCGCCTCCTTCCTCTTCCGTCTTTCCTCTTGAGCTGCTTGAGCGATACGGTGTTCCTCCCCACCGATGCGCCATGCCGAATTTGGGGCCTGTCGAGAACAGACCCTTTACCGATGCGCACTACCAGGAGGTGCTTTCTTCGTTTCGACGAAGACCGGACGAGCGGCTTGCCGTGTATGTCCATGTCCCTTTTTGTCACGTTCGCTGTCTCTATTGCGCCTGCGATACGACGGTGACCCATAGCGTCGAGAAGGTGGATCAGTATCTCGACGCCTTGGAGCGTGAGATGGATATGGTCACCCGTCTTGTCGGACGTGGTCGCAAGTTGGATCAGCTTCATGTCGGCGGAGGCACTCCGAATCATCTGAACGAGCCTCAATTGGCGCGTTTGATGGAGATTCTGGAGTATCACTTCGAGCTGTCCTCCAACACCTGCGCCTCGATCGAATGCAATCCGCGCCGGGCCTCGGTCGGACAACTCGAACTGCTCTATGGTTTGGGTTTCCGGCGCATCAGCTTGGGGGTTCAGGATCTCAATGCGGACGTGCAGCGCGCCATCGGTCGCGTGCAGTCGCTCAACATGGTGCGCGATGTCTATTTGACGGCGCGCGAGGTCGGTTTCGAGAACGTCAACCTGGATCTCGTCTACGGTCTGCCGTTCCAGACCCAGCGAAGCTTTCTGGAGACGCTGGAACAGATCCTGGAACTGGCCCCCGATCGTGCCGCCTGTTTCAGCTACGCCCACGATCCCTCCACCCGCCCTCATCAGCACGCGATCAACGTCAATCAACTTCCCTCTGCGGCGGAGAAGCTCGGCCTTTTCCAGAACGCCGTCGAGGCATTCACCAAGGCCGGTTATCGTTGGGTTGGGCTCGACCTTTTCGTGCGAGAGACGGATGAGCTGTTCGATGCGCAGCGCGAGGGACGTCTCTATCGTAATGCGATCGGCTATACGACCATGCCCTCGACTCAGGTGCTGGCCTTCGGACCGAGCGGTATCGGTGAGGTTGGGGACGCACTGATGCAAAACGAGCCGGACCTCAGAGTCTGGCAGAAGCGCGTCAACAGCGGCCATCTGCCGGTCGCTTGGGGACGTCAGTTGAGCGAGATCGATCGGCGTCGGCGCGACGCCATGCTCTATCTCATGTGTAATCTCCAGCTGCCGGCGAGTTCGGCCACCGATCTGGAGCAGGAATACAGTCGTCTGTGTCGCAATGCCGAGCACGGACTGGTGGAGGTGTCGGACGCAGGGATTCGCGTGACCTCCAAGGGTCGTTATCTGCTGCGCGGACTCTGCGCCGAGCAGGACGAATTAGTCGATTGGGGAAGTAGCCAGTGGCGCTTCAGGGTACCGATTTGAAACACGAAAATCATGGACGCGTCGGTCCGAACGCGATCATTCGCGTCGCCGAGGCATTGGAGGCCGCGCAGGGGCCGGAGGCCGTTTCCGAGCTCTTTCGCCGGGCGGGCCTGGAACGCTATCTCGATGCGATGCCGACCGAGATGGTTGATGAGGGCGAGGTGACCCGCCTACAGGCCGCCTTGCGGGACCTATTGGGTATTCCCTCCGCCCGCGCGATCGCGCGCGACGCGGGGATGCGCACGGGTGACTATCTGCTGGCGGTGCGGATTCCGCGACCGGCGCAGGCCATCCTGTCCATTCTGCCGCCGCGTCTGGCCACCCGGACGCTGCTCAAGGCCATTGGCGGCAATGCCTGGACCTTCGTCGGAACTGGCGTCTTCTCGGCCGATCCCAGCTATCCGCCGAAATTGACCGTCAGCGACTCGCTGCTCTGTCGCGGTGCCACCGCCTCGGAGCCGCTGTGCGACTTCTATGCCGGCACCTTCGAGCGTCTTTTCCGCCGTCTCGTCCATCCGAAGGCGCAGGTGACCGAGATCGCCTGTCATGCCGTCGGCGCGCCGGACTGCGTCTTCGAGATTCGCTGGTAGCATCTCCCCGCCACGAGGGTCCGGTTCGCTGTTGCTGCGCCGGACTCCTGTCTTTTTCGGGTGGCGACGTTCCGATATCCAGGTATGCGCGATCTTCCCTGTTTCCATGATGCCCCCTGGTCGAGCGGGTCTGCTCCGGCCTTGATCCAGGGTGAGCGTTCATGCAGCTACGATCAGCTGCATGCCTCGATCGAGGCGCGCGAGATCTTGCTGCGGCGATCGGGCGTTCTGCCCGGTCAGGTCCTCATGGCGCCGGACGCGCCGGCCTGGGATCTGGTCCTCACCCAGCATGCGCTTGCCCGGATCGGGGCCGTGTTGTTCCCCGTGCGAGAGGGTTCGGATCCGAGTGTATTGGATGCCTTGATCGCCCAGGCCGGGGTGGAATGGCGTTGGGATGCCTCGGCGAAGCGGCCCTTGCCGACCGGGAAGCGAAACCCGGATGCCGAAACGGTTGATGCATCGCTGGCGTTCCTGATCAAGACCAGTGGTAGCACTGGAAGTCCCAAGATCGCCATGCTCACCCAGACTAACGTCTTGGCCTCTGCGCTCAATGCCAATGCGGTGTTGGAACTGGGGGCGGGGGATCTCTGGCTCGCCTGTCTGAGACCGAGCCATGTCGGCGGCTTGTCCATCGCCTACCGTTGCGCCCTGGCCGGAGCGACGCTGTTGCTCCACGATGGTTTCGTGGCGGAGCGGGTCGCCGGGGATCTGGAGCGCCTCGCGGTGACCCATGTGTCCCTGGTCCCGCCGATGCTTGCCCGCCTCTTGGAGCTCGGCTGTCGCCCTCCCGCGTCTTTGCGTGTGCTCATGATCGGTGGACAGGCGCTGAGCCTCTCGCTCGCCCAGCGCGCATTGGATGCCGGGTGGCCGCTTTACGTCAGCTATGGCATGACCGAAACCGGCTCTCAGATCGCTACGAAGGGACCGCTTTGCGGGCGCATCGAGGAAACCTCTGTGGTGGGATGTCCCATGCCCGACCTCGATCTGGATCTCGGTCGCTGCGACACGCGCTCCGCTCGTCTGCGGATGCGCGGTCCGGTCGTGATGGCTGGCTATGCCAATCCGGAGCGCCGGCCGGGGGATGGTCTGGATGAGGGGTGGTTCGAGACCGCCGATCTGGCTTGTCTCTCGCCAGAAGGCGAACTGCGTATCCTCGGGCGGGCCGACGATGTGCTCGTGATCGGTGGCACCAATGTGTCTCGGGCCAGGGTCGAGAACGCACTGGCCTCCGTGCCGGGTATCGGTGACGTCCTGATCGTCGATCTGCCGGACCCGGTGTGGGGACACCGGCTGATCGCCGTCCACAGCGGCGATCTGGCCCTATCCGAGCTCGATGCCTGGTGTGGCGATCATCTCTCCGGCCCCGAGCGGCCGCGTGCCTTCATGCGTCTGGCGTCCTTGCCGCTGTTGGATTCGGGAAAGGTCGATCGCGCAGCGATCGTCGCTCAGGTGAGGATGGCTGCCAGTCGCCAGCCGTTTCCGGCTGGTGGCGACTGAGGGTTCTGTCCTGTCCGATGGGATTCGAGCGCCGTTGGGCGCTCGGGTCGGGTGCCGGGGCGTGCTGGATCAGGGATGTCCGGCAGCGCTGGGCGGGGCCATCATCTCCTTGAGCTGATAGCCGTCCGGGATCTCGAACATCGAGGCCGGCATGGGTTCATGCCGGATGACCTTGACCTCGCTCTCGGTCTCCATGGTGGATCCCATCATCTGCATCCGGGTCTTGGTCAGGATCGGATAGCCCTTGACCTTCTCCATCTCCGCGCGTTGGGCCTTGGCGGCGGCCGAGTCTCCCAGCAGGCCATCCGGTCCAGACATGCTCATGAGATTGTTGAACCGATCCAGGTCGAGATCGACGTCCTTCGCTGCCCAGATCTCCTGCTGAATGTCCATCATGCCGGTCTTGGTGACTGCGTACTTGGTGCAGTCCCATTCGCCGATCTTGCGGGTCTCGCCGGTGTCCTCGACCTTGATCTGGGTCTTCTCCATCATGGCGCGCATCTGTTCCATGCCGGGTTGCGACATGCCCTCCATCATGCTCTTGACGTCGATCTGGTAATACTCCTTTTTGGCGTTGTTCAGGAAGGTCATGGTGCCTGCGGCCGGATCCAGGATCATGTCGGCTCCGTCCGCTTTCGAACTCGCGACCTTCATCTTCCCGTGGGCGATATAGGTCTTGCTCAACTCTTCGGTTGGCGTCTCGCCCGTCAATCCCGAGGTGCGATTGAGCGTCTCGATGTAGAGCCCCTTTTCTTCGGCAAAGGCGGTCGGGAGTGCGATCAGCGTCGTGAGAAGCGCCAGGACGGCGGGCAGCGCACCCCGGCGGATGGGTCGAGCGAGGTATTGCGTCATGTTCGATTTCCCTGTGGTGAGGATGTTTCTGGTCCGATCCGCGCGCGTGGCCCGGAATCGGTGGCTCAGTCTTTCAGGTTGCGTTTATCCAGCACGCGTTTCGCCTTGCCGACGAAGCGCTCGATGCTGCGAGGCTCGACCAGGTCGACATGCGCTCGGATACCTGCGACGGTGTGGATCTCGCGGCTGATCCGTTCGCACAGCGCCTGCATGCGGTCCATGCGGTCGGAGAAGATCTCTGGATGGATCTCGACCTTGACATGCACTTCGTCGAGCGTACCCGGCCGGCTCACCTCGATCAAATAGTGCGGCGTGGTGCCCTCGACCCGCAGCAGCGCCTCTTCGATCTGGGAGGGGAAGACGTTCACCCCTCGGATGATGAGCATGTCGTCGGTGCGTCCGGTGACGCGGCTCATGCGGATGGTGGTGCGACCGCAGGTGCAGGGCTCGCGATAGATCCGGGCGACGTCGCGCGTGCGGTAGCGGACCATGGGCATCGCCTCGCGTGTCAGGTTGGTGATGACCAGCTCGCCCGGTTCGCCCTCGGGTACGGGCTCCAGCGTTTCCGGGTCGAGACATTCGACCAGGAAATGATCCTCCTGGATGTGCATGCCGTCGTGCGCCTGGCATTCGCCGCTGACTCCGGGACCGATGATCTCCGATAGGCCGTAGTTGTTGAAGGCGGCGATATCGAGCTGGTCCTCGATCTCCCGGCGCATATCCTCGGTCCAGGGTTCGCCTCCAAGGTGTGCGTAGCGGATCGGCAGTGTGCGCGGGTCGATGCCGAGATCGCGTGCGGTGTCGGCGATCGTCAGGGCATAGCTCGGGGTGCAGATGAGCACCTCGGGTGCCAGGTCGCGCATGATGTCGATCTGACGTCGGGTATTGCCGGCGGCGGCGGGGATGACGGTGGCGCCGACCTTTTCGATGCCGTAGTGCAGGCCGAATCCGCCGGTGAAGAGTCCGTAGCCGAAGGCGACCTGGACCGTATGCTCCGGTTTGAGTCCGCCGGCGACCAGGAAGCGGGCGCACAGCTCGGACCAGGTATCCAGGTCGCGGGCGGTATAGCCGACGAAGGTTGGCGTTCCGGTGGTGCCGGACGAGCCGTGGATGCGGGCCAGCTCCTTGCGCGGGACGGCGAGCAGCCCCAGCGGATGATGGCGACGCATGTCGCTCTTGGTGGTGAAGGGCAGGCGCCGGATGTCGTCGAGAGAGCGGATGCTGTGCGGGCCGATCTCATGGTGGGCGAACTGGTCGCGGTAGAAGGGTACGCGACCGGCACGGGTCACGAACCCACGCAGACGCTCCAGCTGAAGCGCCGCGCGCTCGGCGCGCGGCATGGTCTCGGCCGCCGGGTTCCACAGGGTGGATGCGGTCGAGGAAGGGGGTTGGCTATCGGGTATGGACATCATCCGGAATCCGTTGTGTGAAAGCCGCAGATGCGCGCGCGAGGATGTCTTGGCGCAGCGGCTTCATCGATCGGCCGCGACCGCTTGGGAGGTGCCAGCCCTCGGCCCTTGAACGGAGCGACGTACCCTCCAGTCGAATCGGGGGCATGTCCGATTCGGAGGTGAAGGGGCCGTCGCTGTCCGCACGGGATTTGGCCGGCGACCAGGGGTCGTGGCGGCTTGCAGTGGGGGCTGATCGCGCTTCAGGGAACGAAGCTCATGAGCTCCTCTGCACTGACGACGTGCAGCTTCTTGTCGAGCAGGACCTCGATGGCCCGGTCCGGGTCCTCGAAACGGAAGATGAGGATGGCCTTGTCGCCGCGTCGCAGCGAGAAGGCATACATGTACTCGACGTTGAGGTCGGCGTCTTCGAGGATCTTGAGCGCGGCCGCCAGACCGCCCGGACGGTCCAGCACGTCGACGGCCACCACTTCGGTGAGGTTCACCACCCAGCCGGCCTGTTCCAAGACACGCTTGGCCGTTTCCCACTCCTTGACGATGAGACGCAGTATGCCGAACTGTGCGGTGTCCGCGAGCGACAGCGTCAGGATATTGATGTCCTCGGCGGCGATCGCCGTCAACGGGGCTTCGAGCCGCCCAGGACGGTTTTCGAGAAAGAGCGAGAGTTGTTGCAGTTTCATGGCATTGGGCTCTCTTGAGAAATGGATGTTGCGCACCGCAAGGGCGTGATGTCTGGGTGCGGCGCCTGTTCGCTGACCGCGCCCAATATGGCATGCGGTTAACTTCCTTCGTTGCGGCGGTCGATGACCCGTTTTGCCTTACCCTCGCTGCGCGCGATGGTGCGCGGCTCGACCAGACGCAGTTCGACCCGGATGCCGATGATGTGCTCGATCGCTTGGGCGAGCCGTTTGCGCACCTCTTCGAGGCCACGGATCTTGTCGCTGAAGACCTCGGGCGTGACCTCGATCTCGACCGCGATCTGATCCAGTCCATGGGAGCGGGTGAGGATGATCTGGTAATGGGGCAGGGTGCCCTCGACCCGCAGCAGGGCGGCCTCGATCTGCGAGGGGAAGACGTTGACGCCGCGGATGATGAACATGTCGTCCGAGCGGCGTCCGATGCGGCGCATGCGCCGGATGGTGCGTCCGCAGGCGCAGGGTTCGGTGATGATGGAGGTGATGTCGCGGGTACGGTAGCGGATCATCGGCATCGCCTTCTTGCTCAGCGTGGTGAGCACCAGCTCGCCCTCCTCGCCGTCGGGCAGCGCCTCTTCGGTCTCGGGGTCGATGATCTCGGGGTAGAAGTGGTCCTCGAAGATGTGCAGACCCTCCTGGGCGCAGCATTCGCTGGCAACGCCCGGACCCGTGATCTCCGAGAGGCCGTAGATGTCGTAGGCCTTGATGCCGGCTTCGGCCTCGATGTGGGTGCGCATCCCGTCGGTCCAGGGTTCGGCGCCGAAGATACCGATCTTCAGTGGCAGCTCGCGCAGATCTACGCCCAGCTCGTGGGCGCGCTCGACCATGTAGGTGAAATAGCTCGGGGTACAGCAGAGCGCCGTGACCTGGAAGTCGCGGATGAGCATGATCTGGCGGTCGGTGTTGCCGCCCGAGATGGGGATGACGGTCGCGCCCAGTGCCTCGCCGCCGTAGTGGGCGCCGAGCCCGCCGGTGAAGAGTCCGTAGCCGAAGGCGTTCTGCAGGATGTCGCCGCGATGCATGCCGCAGGCGGCGAAGGTGCGCGCCATGACCTCGGACCAGACCTCGACGTCCTCGCGTGTATAGGCGACCACGATGGGCTTGCCGGTGGTGCCGGATGAGGCGTGCAGCCGCACCACGTCGCTCATGGGGCTGGCGAAGAGCCCGAACGGATAGGTATCGCGCAGATCGGTCTTGACCGTGAAGGGCAGGCGCTGGATGTCTTCCAGTCGCTGGATCGAGTCGGGCGTGAGGCCGCGTTCCTCCAGCCGGCTGCGGAACAGCTCGACATGCTCGTAGGCGCGGGCTACGACGGCGCGCAGACGCCGCAGTTGGACCTCTCGGAGCGCCGTCTGTGGCAGAAAATCCGGGGCGCTGGCGGGATGGAATCCACCTTCCGCGTCGTTCCAGAGCTCTCTCAGCATGGTGGGCCTCGCGTATTTTAGCCGGCCTGGTTGCGCTCGAGCGCGGCGGCGCGTCCGAGAGCAAAGGCCTGTTCGTTGATCGTATGGAGCTTCTCTGCAAGGTTGGCGTACATCGCTGCGAGCCAATCTTCCTCCGGAATGTCCAGCACGATGGACATGGCGCCCAGCAGCGCGACATTGAGGCTCTTCTTGTTCTTGAGCGCGCCGTCTGCGAGCACGTCCGGGCCGATCAGAATGCCGTCCGCGCGCAGGGTGGGGCGGTTGATTTCGACCTGCGTTCCTTCCAGGACCAGGAGCACGTTCGCTTCGCCGGGCGGCACCATCGGGCTCAGAACCCGGGGGCCGAAACGCACGTCGCTGCTGACCGATCCGCCGCGCTGGCTCATGCCGTGCAGTTCGCTCTTCTTGACGTCGAGTCCGGCGCGGAAGGCCGCGTCGGCCAGGATGTCCGACGCCTTGAGGACGCCCTGACCGCCGAGTCCGGCGATGACTACATTGGTAACGTTCGTCATGCGATCACTTTGAGGATTGTTTGTCTGATGGAGTGTCCGTCATGGATCGGACGGGAGGACCGACGGCCGCGTCTGGCCGTCCGTCGATCCGAGTTGGATGCCGCGCCGCTCAACCCGTCCATTTCGATGGGTAGGCGGCGTGTCCGTCTCAGCTGGCCGGCTCGGCTGCGCATGCCTGTTCGGCGGCCGCCTTTTCGTAGAAGCGGATCTTGGGCGCCGCCAGCACGCAGGGTTGGCGCGCGATCACCAGCGAGGTCTCCGGTTTGGCCAGCAGGTCGGCGATCAGCGTCTTCAGGCCGTCCTCGCGATTGTTCGCCTCGATCACATGGACGTTCTGCACGCCCATGGAGGCTGCGAGCGCCTCGAAACTGATCTTGCCGGTCGGCGAGTGATCGAGCAGACGCCCGGTTCCCGGATGCTCCTGCTGGCCGGTCATGGCGGTGGTGCCGTTGTCGAGGATGAGTACCAGATGACCGGTCGCCGGGGGGTTGTAGACCATCTCGGCGATCCCGGTCAGCCCCGAGTGCACGAAGGTCGAGTCGCCGATTACGCTCACCACCCGCCGCGCTTGGTCCTCGGGCAGCACGTGACGCATGCCGAGACCGACGCCGATGCTGGCGCCCATGCAGACGCAGGTGTCCATGGCCGAGAAGGGCGGCAGCACGCCGAGCGTGTAGCAGCCGATGTCGCCTGCGACGATGCAGTCGAGATCCTTCAGCGCCTGGAAGACGGCTCGGTGCGAGCAGCCCTGGCACAGCTCCGGTGGCTTGCCTTTGGGCGGAACCGGCTCGGGGCTGGTATCGCCGGTCAGGATGCGTCGCACGCGAGCCACGTTGAGCTCGCCGAAGCGGTACATCTCGGGTTTGCCCTCGGCCGGGATGCCGGCCGCGCGCAAGGAGTCGACCAGCACCGGGTCGCCTTCCTCCACCACGACCAGACGCTCGACCTCGTCGGCGAAGGCGCGAATGCGCTCCATCGGCAGCGGGTAGGTCAGACCAATGGTGAGCTGGCGTGCGTCCGGTGCGGCCTCGCGGGCATGCACGGCGGCGATGCCGGTGGCGATGATCCCGAGCGCGGCCTTGCCCTCGTCGAGACGGGTCGGGCCTTCCTGCTCGTTCCAGGCGGCGATCTCGGCCAGTTTCTGACGCAGCTTGTGATGCGCTGGCTTGGCATAGGCCGGGATCATGACCCGCGCCGGGATATTGCGCTCGAAACTGGGCTCCGGCTGATCCACGAGCGGGGCACGTGGAACGACCACCGTCTTGGAGTGGCAGACGCGCGTGGTCAGGCGCAGGATGACCGGGATCTTCCAGCGCTCGGAGAGCTCGAATCCGAGCCAGGTGAAATCATAGGCCTGCTGAGAGTCGATCGGCTCCAGCATCGGCAGGGCGGCGGCCCGCGCGTAATGGCGGTTGTCCTGCTCGTTCTGGCTGGAGGCCATGCCGGGATCGTCGGCCGAGACCAGGACGAGTCCGCCCTCGATATCGGTATAGGCGGCGGTGAAGAGCGGGTCGGCGGCCACGTTGAGTCCAACGTGCTTCATGGTGACCAGGGTGCGCGCCCCGGCGAAGGCCGTGCCCATCGCGACTTCCAGTGCCACCTTCTCGTTTGGCGACCATTGCGCCCGTCCGCCGAGGTGATCGAAGGTTTCGAGGATCTCGGTGGATGGCGTGCCCGGGTATCCCGTACCCAGTTTCACGCCCGCGTGCAGCGCCGCCAGCGCGACCGCGTCGTCCCCACTCAGTAAAAGCCGTTCTCCAGTCATATCTTGGATTGCTCTCGCGTTCAGAATATTACGGCCGCATTATCCGCTGCACCGCTTGGGGGCAGCAACCGCCGTCGTCCCGGGCAATCCTGCGTCATATCAAGAGCCCGCCCGGAAACGCCGTGTGAGCACGGTGCCCGAGTGTCCCTGCTCCACGAGGGGGGTGTACCATACGGCTCCGTCGCCCAGATGTAGTGCATCCCCCATGTCCGATGGTCTAGACATCGCCTGGCTCCTGCTGTGCTCTTTCCTGGTGTTCATGATGCAAGCGGGCTTTCTCTGTCTGGAAAGCGGCTTGGTGAGAACCAAGAACAGCATCAACGTCGCGATCAAGAACATCGTCGATCTCTGTCTCTCCGGACTCCTTTTCTGGTTGTTCGGATACGGTCTCATGTTCGGCGCCTCGCATGCCGGCTGGATCGGTACCGATGGCTTCCTGTTCGGGGAGGGGGCGTCGGCGCATTCCATCAGCGTCTTTTTCTTCCAGTGCATGTTCTGCAGCACCTCGGCGACCATCGTCTGCGGTGCGGTGGCCGAGCGCATGCGCTTTCTCGCCTATGTCTTCTCGACCCTCATGATGGTCGCCTTCATCTATCCGGTCACAGGGCACTGGGCCTGGGGCGGCCTGCCGACGGGCGAGGCGACGGGCTGGTTGGCGAGGATGGGGTTCATCGATTTCGCCGGCTCCACCGTGGTCCATTCCGTCGGCGGTTGGGTGGCGCTCGCTGCGGTGCTCCGTCTGGGTGCGCGTCGAGGCCGCTTCGATGTCGAGGGCTTCGGTCTGCAGGGCGGAAACGTGCCGCTGGCGTCGCTCGGGGTCATTCTGCTCTGGTTCGGCTGGTTCGGGTTCAACGGCGGCAGTGCCTCCAGGTTGGATGAGACGGTGCCCCTGATCCTGCTCAATACCTTCATCGCCGCAGTCTGTGGCGGGCTCGGGGCGATGTTCTTCGGCTATGCCCGTCTCGGGCGTCCGGCGGCGCTCGACCTACTCAACGGGGTCATCGGCGGTCTGGTTGCCATCACGGCCTCCTGTCATATCCAGTCGCCGCCCATGAGTGCGCTGATCGGCGCGGTCGGCGGGGTCGTGGTGGTACTGGGGAACCATTGGCTGGAGCGGCTGCGGATCGATGACGCCGTCGGCGCGATCCCGGCGCATCTCTTCGCGGGGGTCTGGGGGACCCTGGCGGTCGCGCTGTTTGCGCCGGTCTCGGCCTTCACTCAGACCGGCGGTCGGTTGGAACAGCTCTGGGTGCAGGGGTTGGGCGTCCTCGTGATTGGGGTCTACGCCTTTTCCGTCAGCTTCGGACTGCTATGGTTGATCGGGCGCTTCTATCGATTGCGCGTGGACGCCGAGTCGGAGCGGCTCGGGCTCAATGTGGCCGAGCATGGCGCTACGACCGAGATCCTGGACCTGCTCATGGACATGGATAGCCAAAGGCGCAAGGGCGACTTCTCCCACCCGGTGAGGGTCGAGCCCCATACCGAAGTCGGTCAGATCGCACTCCAATACAATCATGTGCTACAGCGGGTCAACGAGGAGATCCAGAAACGCGAAGACGTGTTGAACGCCTTGACCGCCAGTGAGGGACGTAAGACGGCGATCCTGGATGCGGTTCTGGACTGCATCATCACCATCGATCACGAGGGTCGGGTGCTCGAATTCAATCCGGCCGCCGCGCGGACGCTGGGCTGCTCTCGGCGCAGCGCCATCGGACGCACGATGGCCGAGCTCATGATTCCGAGCGAGCGGCGCGAGGGCTTTCTCCAGGCGCTGCGCAGCGGTTTCGTCATCGAGGGGCGCTTCTTGCTGGATCAGCGCACCCAGACCATCCTGCAACGGGTCGATGGCGAGAGTTTCCCCGCCGAGGTCGGCATTACCCAGGTGCTTTGCGGGCGCCACCCCGAATACACACTGCATGTGCGGGACGTGACCCGCCAGCGCGAGATTCAACGCCGACTGCATCAGCTCGCCCATTACGACGCGCTCACCGGGCTCTCGAATCGTCATTTTTTCCGCAACAGCCTGTCGTTCTATCTCATGGCCGAGGCGCCGCGTCAGGTTGCCGTGCTCTTCCTCGACCTGGACCGTTTCAAAAACGTCAACGATACCCTCGGGCATCCGGCGGGCGATCAATTGCTGCGCGAGGTCGCGGAGCGTCTGCGCGCCTGTGTCCGCTCCGACGATCTGTTGGCCCGCTGGGGTGGCGACGAGTTCATCGTCGCCCTCTTGGGGGTGGAGAGCCAGTCGGCTATCGAGCAGAAGGCAGGGCAGATCCTGCGCGAGCTTGAGGCCCCGCACCGGATCAACGAGCGCACTGTCCGCTCGCCGGCCAGTATCGGCATCGCCTGCTATCCTGAGGGCGGCGAGAGTCCGGAGCTGTTGATTCGCAATGCCGATTTGGCGCTCTATCAGGCCAAGAAGGCGGGCCGGAACAACTTCCGGGTCTTCAGCGCCGACATGGCCCATCTGCTGACCGAGCGTCTTGAGCAGGAGAACGGTCTGCGCGAGGCGCTGGAAAACGAGGAATTCGAGCTTTTCTATCAGCCCCAACTCCTGATCGACACCGGAGAATTGATCGGTCTGGAAGCCTTGATTCGCTGGCGTCGGCCCGGCCAGGGGCTGGTGATGCCCTCGGTCTTCATCCCCGTGCTGGAGGAGACCGGGCTGATCGATGCGGTGGGCGAATGGGTGCTGCGTGCCGCCTGTCGTCAGCATGCCGCTTGGCGCGAGCAGGGATTGAATCCGCCTCGGATCGCCGTCAACGTATCGGGGCGTCAGTTCCTTCAGGCCGGTTTCAGCGGCGTCGTTTCGCGCATCCTTGAGGAGCAGCGTATGCCGTCTGCGTCGCTCCAACTGGAAATCACCGAGACCGTGCTGACTCGGGATACCGTCCACTGTATCGATATTCTGCGCAACCTGCGCGAACTGGGGCTGGAGATCGCGCTCGACGACTTCGGGACCGGCTATTCCTCTCTCAGCTATCTCAAGCGTTTCCCGATCGACGTCATCAAGCTCGATCGCTCCTTCGTGAGCGAGTGCCACCTCAAGGAGGAGGATGCAGCCATCTGTGCCGCGATCATCTCGCTCGGCCGCACGCTCGGACTCAAGATTCTGGCAGAGGGTGTCGAGGAGCAGGCGCAGCTGGATTTCCTGCGGCGCGAGGGTTGCCTCGCCTATCAGGGGTTTCTCTTCAGTCCGCCCCGGCCGGCGCGAGAGACGACCGAGCTTCTCAATGCGCGGGCACGCGAAAACGCTCCTTCGTTCGAAGTCATCGAGGGTTCCGAGTTAACTCTATAGGGCCTTGAATCCGCAGTATGTATTCTCAAATGTCATGTGAGCCCGGGGAGACGACGCTGTGATACTCTCGACCTCAGTCAAGGTCTGTTAGCGGAGTCCGTGCTCCTGGTCCGCTATTCATTCCGACGAATACGTCATGCAGGATTGGACGAACACATTGAATATGGATAACCGCGATGACAGTGACACAACGATTGATGCTTCTGGTTGGAACTGCAGCGGCGGGGCTGGTGCTGGTTTCTGCGATCGCCGTCTCCCAGATCGGGCGTGTCTATACGGCAGCGAATTTCACGAGCGAGTACACGTTGCCGTCCCTGATCGCTCTGAATGAGTTGATCGTGGGTGTCGAGCGCGAGCGTATCCGGACGATGCGCCATGTCTTTGTCGCCAACGACACCGCTTCGATGAGCGAGATCGACCGGACGATTGCGGCGGCCGATCAGGAAACGAAGGCGGGATTGGCGAACTACGAGCGCACCATTCTCAGTGAGGGAGACCGTCGGCGCTTCGATGCGGTGCTCGCACAGTTCGACGTGTTCAATGAGGCCCAGCAGTCCGTGCTGGGCCATTCGCGGTCTGGCCAAAAGGAGTTGGCGCAGGCGCAATTCGCCGATTTCGACGCCAGCGGTCAAAAACTCGAGCGCGAGCTTTATGGCTATATCGATTACAACATCGAGCTTGGCCGCAAGGGGGCGAGCGCGGCCGAGCGCACCAAGGACGTGCGGATCATCATCATGATCTCTATCTCCGCCGTCACCATTCTGGTGGCCGTTCTCCTGGGTGTCTGGATCATCAGGCGTTTGATGCGTCAATTGGGTGGCGAACCGGCCTATGCCGTCGAGATCGCCGGGCGGATGGCCGAGGGCCGGCTGATGGATGTTCAAGTGAGGCCAGGCGACACCGAGAGCATCTTGGCGGCCATGCAGCGGATGCAGATGACCTTCACGGATTTCATCGAGGCCCAGCGCGAGAATGCCGAGCAGCATGAATTGGGTATGATCGACCATCAGATTTCGGTCGAGCGATTCCCAGGCGTCTACGGCCAGATGGCGGCTTCGATCAATGAATTGGTGCGATCGCACATCGCGGTCAAGATGCGGGTGGTCGAGATCGTGAGCCGTTATGCGTTGGGTGACCTGTCCGTCGATATGGACCGTCTGCCCGGCCGCAAGGCGCAGATCACCAGCGCGATCGATAGCGTCAAGTCCAGTCTGCAAGCCGTCAACGCTCAGATCAAGGGGTTGGTCGAGGCGGCGGTGGTGGGCGACTTTAAGGCGCGTGGCGATACCGAGCGCTTCCAGTACGAGTTCAAGGAAATGATCGAGGGCCTTAATCGCTTGATGAGCATCAGCGATGTGGGGCTCGGTGAGGTCTCGCGCATCCTCGGCGCGTTGGCCAAGGGCGATCTGACTCAGAGGATCGAGGGCGACTATCAGGGCACCTTCGGCACCCTACAGGAGGACTCCAATACCACGGTCGCGCGTTTGCGCGAGGTCGTTGGCCAGATCATTGATGCCTCCCAGGAACTCGACCGAGCGGCCAAGGAAATCGCCACCGGAAATCAGGATCTGTCGAGCCGGACCGAGTCGCAGGCGAGCAGCCTGGAGCAAACCGCCAGCGCCATGGAGGAGTTGAGTACGACGGTGAAGCAGAACGCCGATAATGCACAGCAGGCGAACGATTTGGCCCAGTCGTCGAACGACACCGTCGCTCATGGCGGTGAGGTGGTGCGACGGGTGGTATCGACCATGGGCGAGATCAAGGCTAGCTCGAATCGGATTGCCGACATCATCACCGTCATCGACGGTATCGCCTTCCAAACCAACATCCTGGCCCTGAACGCGGCGGTCGAGGCGGCTCGGGCGGGCGAACAGGGTCGCGGCTTCGCGGTCGTTGCCGGAGAGGTGCGCAGCCTCGCGCAACGCAGTGCCACGGCGGCTAAGGAGATCAAGGACCTGATCGCGGATTCGGCGCGCCGTGTCGAGGAGGGCGTGCTGTTGGCGAATCAGGCCGGGACCGCGATCAATGAGGTGGTGGAAAGTTCGCGTCAGGTGGCGTCCTTGGTGACCGATATCACCAAGGCGAGCCGTGAGCAGAGTTCCGGTATCGGTCAAGTGGCCGAGGCGATCGGTCAGATGGATGAGATGACCCAGCAGAATGCCGCCTTGGTGGAAGAGGCCGCTGCGGCGGCTGAGAGTCTTCAGGAGCAGACTCAGGGGCTAGTGCGTTCGGTGAGGCTCTTCCAGCTTGGCGAGGAGGCGGCGACGCCGGTTGCCGCAGCGGCGAGGGGTTCGATGTCGCGGAGCCCGGTCAAGTCGTCTGCGAAGGTTTCCGAACACTCCGCTCCGCCACGCAAGTCCAGCGCTCCGATCTCGTCGGCAGAAGATTGGGAGGAGTTCTAGTAACCCCTGCCGTGATCCGAGTGTGGCTCTGATAGAAGAGAAGGGCGGCGCGAGCGGGGATCCGATCCCCGCTCGCGCTTGACGGCTAGCCGATTGGCCGATGGATCGCAGATGCGATTACCAGGTATAGATGAGCTCGGCGCGGACGAAGAAGGAGTCGTTGCGTCGATTCTCGGCGTAATAGTCGCCCGGCATCAGATACTCGGCGACCAGATGGCCGGAGACATTTTTGTTGAGCTTGGTGCGGATCCACCCGGTGAAGAGATGGCCTCGGAAGCTGTCGTCGCCGCTGATCAGGCTCACCTGCGAGGGATAGCTGGGATATTGCTCCGCCGCCCAGAGCGCATGATAGTCGAGCAGGACCCAGGTCGTCGGATGGACCTGGGCGGTCCAGCCGAGGTTGAGACGGTGGAGGTTGCTCGCTCCAGCCACTCGGCCGTCGAGCGGCCACTGATAGACCATCAGCTCGCTCCACTGCGGCCAGCGACCCCAGAGCGGGTCGAAGCCCTCGTCCTCATCGCTGTTCGGGTCGTCGCCCGACAGATATTCATAACTCGCGTGTAGTTGGTTCTTCAGCGCGTCGTTGAAGTTGTAGTTCAACCGGCTGTTGAGACCGAAAGCGCTGAGATCGCGATCGTTGCGCGTTCCCCATTGGTAGACGGCCTCGGCGCGTAGCGCCCAGTTCTCGGTCAGATTGGTGTCGGCGCGTCCTCCCAGAGCATAGATGTCGCCCGCGTTGCCCGGCGAGGCGAATGGATAGCCGTTGTTGACCCGGATATTGCCTGGGGTGTTGTTTGGATCGTCGTGCTTGTAGATGAAATAGCCGTCCAGGTCGCCGTCGAGCAGGGTCTTGTTGTTGGCGTAGAGGACGACACCGGTTTCGTGCTGTTCGGTCTGATCCTCGACCTCGCCGTTGAGTGCCTGAGGGAAACGGCCGGTGTCGGGGTTCTCGTCGATATAGATGAGGTCGAAGGTGGTGCCGATGTCCTCGGCGCTGTAGGTCGCGCGCGCGGCGTCGAAAGAAAAGGTGCGGGAGCCGTCGATCGGGGTTCCCTCGAAGACCAGCCAGCCGTTGCCGAGCATGATCTCCTGGCGACCGATTCGGACGGACAGCGGCAGGCCGGCGATATTCTTCGCGTCGACGTGCAGGAGATCGAAAAAGATGCCACCGCTGTACCAGTTTTCGAGCGGGGGGTAATCCGATCGGTTCGGAGACTGGTAGTGCCGGCCCTCCCAGAGCAGGCGCGCCTTGACCGAGACGTTCTGGTCGAAGGCGTAGTTGCCCCAGAGCCGGGTGCGCAGCCGCTCGAAGGTGCGGTCTGCGGTCTTGCTGTCGGCGTCGAGGCCGACGTTGTCCACGAAGATCTGCCGGAGGCGCACGTCTCCGCCCCAGGTGAATGGCGATGTCGCCTCTTGTGCGATGGCCGTCGTGCAGGAAATCGCGGCGGCCAGTCCTCCAGCCAGGAGTGTTTTTTTCTTAGATATCATCGTCTACCTTCTTCTCGTCGAGTGCCCATTGGCGATCTTCGGGGGTGACGTCATCGCGTGCGGCGTTGCGCCGCACGAGCCCGTAGATCAGGCTCGCAATGGCTGACGCGATGATGCCGAAATAGGCGATTAGAACGAACGGATCATCGATACCAATCATGATTCAGTGCCTCTTCATGGATTCCGTTCGGGGAAACAGTGACGCAGGTGCTCGGCGCTCGGTGGCTTGGTGACGGCGCTGACCAGGATCAGGGCCAGGAAGGCCGCCGGCAGTGCCACGATGATCGGATCCACCGAAGGCCAGTTCGGATAGTCGGCGAGGATGCTGGTCTTGCCGCCGGTGACCAACTGAACCAGCCCGATCGCGGCGGCCTCCTTCGATTTCACCAACAGCAGCCAGAACAGCGACACGCCCATGCCGACGATCATCGAGGCCAGCGCGCCGGCTCGCGTGACCCGTTGCGAGAAGAGCCCGCCGATATAGGCCGGCAGGAAGCTCGCGGCGCAGAGACCGAAGAAGATCGCGGTGAAGCGGGCGATGATGTATTCCTGGCGCACCGTGTAGCTGATGGACACGGCGATCAGCAGGCCGAGCACGATGGCGAGCCGCATGACCAGCAGGCTGGGTTCGCGACTTTGCCCCTTGCTGCCGATTTGCTCGTAGAGGTCGCGCCCGGCCGCCGTTCCGATGGTGTGGAACTGGCTGGAGATGGTGCTCATGGCCGCCGCCAGCAGGGCGAGGAAGAAGATGACGCCGAACCAGTGCGGCAGTGCCGCCGAGATGAAGGCCGGGATGATCTTGTCGGCGTCGCCCTTGACGTAGGTCAGGGCGGTCGAGCGTCCGCCGACCAGCTCGAAGTCCTGGCCCGAGGCGTCTTGGGCCTGGGTGCGCTCGCTGACGATGAGCGCTGCCTTGGCTGGGGTCTGGGTCTTGGGGCTGATGATCGCGACCCAGTCGCTTGCGTCGTTCTGTTGCATCAGCTCGACCAAGGCCCGGTCCTTCTCGGCGTCTATTTCCTGGACCACCTTGCCGTGCAGCATTGGGCCGTGCTGGGCGAACCAGGCGTTCGAGAGGCTTCCGACCAGGAAGGGGGTGCCCGTCATCAGCATGATGAAGATGGCGCCGATCGGAACCGCCCGGTCCAGCTCGCGGCGGCTGCGCACGGTCATGAAGCGCACGATCAGCTGTGGCTGGGCGAGCACGCCGATACCCACGCCGAGGATGATGGAGGTGATGACGATCCACCAGAGATCGTAGGTGTGCGATCCCCAGCCGAACGCGGGCATTGCGGTCCAGCCTTCATGCCCCATGTTCTGGAGCGGCGCCGGGACCATGTCGGCCATTTCGGTCAGATAGTGATGACCCTCGGTGATGCCGCCCAGGCTGGAATAGGTGACGACCAGCAGAAAAATCATGGCCAGGACCATGATGAAGCCCTGGAAGGTGTCGGTGTACATGACCGCCTTGAGCCCACCTGGGATCACGTAGGCTGCGGTGATGACGGCGAAGATGAGAAGAGCGACCTCGAAGTCGATACCGAACTGGGTCGAGGCGAAGATGCTGCCGCCGGTCATGACCGCCGCCGAATAGAGCGGCATGAAGAGAAAGATGAGTGCGCCGGCGAAGATCTGGATACCTCGGCTCTGATAGCGCAGCCCCAGGAACTCGGGGAAGGTGTGTGCCCCGAGGCGATGTCCGAGTCGGCGCGTCGGTTCGCCGAATAGCGTGAAGGCGATGAGAATGCCGACCGCGATGTTCAAAAAGGTCAGCCACAGCAGGCTCATGCCGAAGAGGCCGGCGACGCCGCCGAAGCCGACGATGGCCGCCGTCGAGATAAAGGTGGCGCCGTAGGAGACCGCCATGATGATCGGATGGGCGGAGCGGCCACCGACCAGGAAGTCGGCCGCCGAGCGGGTACCTCGATACCCGAGCCAGCCCAGATAGCCGGTGGCGAGCAGATAGGCAAGAATGACGAGGATGTCGATCCAGCCGACCGAAGGATTTCCGGCCATGTTTCCCCCTATTTTTGGATTCGTTATGGGTCTTGGTGCGAGCGCGGGGGAAAATACATTGTTCACGCCCCGTTTTTATATAGATCCAGCGCATGAAAAAGACGCTTTTGTGAATATTTCGTCCTTATTAGGTAGTTTTTTGTATCGGGAGAGTCGTTGTGGAGACTTATACGGTCGTCAGACCTGAACATCTGAACCATTATGGCCATCTGTTCGGTGGCTGTTTGTTGAAATGGGTCGATGAGATCGCCTGGATTGCCGCCAGCCGGGACAATCCAGGATGTCGCTTCGTGACGGTCGGCATGGACCGGGTCGAGTTCCATCAGGGCGCGCACTCGGGGATGGTGCTGCGCTTCGAGGCGGTCGAGAGTTGTCGCGGGCGAACGTCCCTGACCTATTCGGTCCGGGTCTTTGCGGACGACTTGGAAACGGGCGTCGAGGAGTCGATCTTCTCGACCTGCATCACCTTCGTGCGGCTCGATGAATCCGGCCGCAAGCTGCCTTTACCCTCAGGATCGGGCAGCCAGGTTTGCAGGGAGGATTGAGTGAAGGCGGGCCGTTCAGGATTCGGCCGCAGCGCCCCTCTCCCCAGGGTTGAGGAGAGGGGCTGTCTTCGTCAGACGCCTTGGAGGGCTTGGGTCGACTGGTGACGCTTCGTGAAGGGGGTGCGTCCGATCCTGACCCGGGAAACGAAAGACATCTCGTCCGTCAGACGTTTATTCAACGATTGCGCTTGGTCGCGATGGTTGCGCGGGTCGTGATCAGCATGAAGGCGGTGAGGACGAACGCCAGGACGGCGATTCCGATGATCATGCTCATAGGCTTGGTTTGCGCATCGACGATCCCGAATCTGTCACCGATGGGCTGCAGGATGGCTGCATTGCTAGGCGCGGTGAGCAGATAGCCGCAGAGGCCAAGGAAGGCACCATAGAGGACCATCTTCCAGTCCATGGTGATTCCGGAGACGATCATGACGAGCGCGACCAAGAAGATGAGTGTGAGGGTGGCCTTCTGAGCACCGAGCGCTGTGTCGATTCCCATCGTCTGGAACAGCATGAGCAACCAGATGAAACCGCCCCAGATGACGGCCTGCTTGATGAGATAGAAGAGGCGCCACTGTCCGTTCGCGTATGTGGTTCCCCAGCCCGAGATCAATGCGATGACGGCGGCGAAAGGAACGAAGTATTCCCAATATCCGACCGTGCTGGCCATGTCCTCGCGGGTGAGCGCGACAAGTACGACGGTGCAGACATACAGAATCACGAAAGGCAGGAGCGCGAGTATCAGCGAACTTTGTTTTTTACCTGCATTAGACACGACGAACCCTCCTGAAATGGGTCAGTGTGGTGAATGGCCGATGGCCTTGTAGAACTGAGTGCGAGACCATCGATGGGTCAAGCGTAATGATCTTAACCCTTACCGAAACCGCGTGTTAAGGAAAAACGCGTGTCTCTCGGGGTATTTCGGTCCTTGTCCGTGCGCCGAATCGGCCCTTAGCGCCTCAATTCGTGCGGGTTTTCAGCATCTTTACCCGTCTCTGGCGACCGATTAGAGTTGTCAAAAAGGATGCTTCGACCACGAGATTCGTCTCCAGAGGGGTAACGCCATGCTCGGTTTTCGACCCGTCGTGCGTCTTTCCTTGCGCGCCATCTGCTCTGTTCTGGCGGTCATTCTGACATTCGCGCATCCGAGTGCCGCATCCGCAGCGGGTCGCGAACTGACCATGACCCTGGGCACGGACTATTTCGGCCGCGATTTCGCCACGCTGAAGGACGTGAGCCTGGATGCCTGCAAGGCGGCTTGTCTGGACGACGCGCGCTGCAAGGCATTTACCTTCAATACCAAAGCCGGATGGTGCTTTCTCAAGGAGAGCTTCGCGGATCCGCGTCCATTCGAGGGGGCCGTCTCGGGGCGCATCCAGGAGGCTGGGCTGTCGCCCGTCGATCTTGCGGCGACTCGGGCCTCCGAGCTGACCTTTCTGTCTCCTCGCGAGTTGAGCGATGCGCGCGCATTGGTCGAGCGTCTCGCCAAGTCGGCGCCGACGGGCGTACGGCGCGAGTCACTCGTCGCCGAGGCGCGCTCGGCCATGACGGCCAAGAATCCGGTGCGCGCGGCCGAGCTCTATGCTGATGCACTGGGTCTCGGGTCCGCCAGCCGCAACCTCTGGGTGGCACTCTCGGAGGCGGCCAGCGCGGCCTCACCATCCGATTGGCAGACGCGTCAGCGACTCAAGAAGGAGGCGACGGCGGCGGCGATCAACGCCTATCTGCGCTCCGAGGGCGTGCAGGAGCGGGCCGGCGCGTTGCAACGCTTGGGGCGGAGCCTGGTCGATCAGCAGCAGTGGCGACCGGCGATTCGGGCGACCCGCGCCTCCCTGGCGTTGGTCGAGTCCGAGCGTCTGCGCGCCGACTACGACACCTTGATCGCCGAGCACGGCTTCCGGGTCACGGGCCACGAGGTGGATTCGGATGCCGCCAATCCGCGCATCTGCATCCAGTTCAGCGACCCGCTGGCGCGCGATCGGGCCAATCTGACCGATTTTGTGCGGGTCGCCGATCGCACCGATCTTTCGGTCGAGGTCGAGGATCGCCAGATGTGCATCGACGGTGTGCGTCACGGCGAGCGCTATTCCATCCTGGTACGCCCCGGTCTTCCCGCAGCGGACGGCGAGATTCTGTCCAAAGGCAGCGACCTGGACATCTATGTGCGCGACCGTTCGCCGATGGTGCGTTTTCTCGGTCGCGCCTATGTCCTACCCAAGGGGGGGGAGGCGGCGATCCCTCTGGTCTCGGTCAATACCGATCTGATCGATGCGGCTGTCTACCGCATCGGCGACCGCTCGCTGACCCAGGCGATGGACGACGGCGTCTGGCTGAAACAGCTCGATGACTGGAAAACGGGTCGGATCAAGGAGTCCCTGGGCGAATCGGTTTGGAAGGGGACGGTAGAGGTTCGCTCCCAACTCAATCGCGAGGTGACCACGGCGGTTCCGGTCGGTGCGGTCGTCACCGACCTCGAGCCCGGCGCCTATGCCATGACAGCCCGAGCGCACAATGCCACCGATCAATCCGATACCCGAGCCACCCAATGGTTCGTGGTCACCGATCTGGGGCTGGCGACCTTTGCCGGAAACGATGGTTTGCACGCCTTGGTCCGCTCCTTGTCGAGCGCCAAGCCGGTCGGTGAGGTCGCGGTGCGTCTGGTCGCGGTCAACAACGAGATCCTTGGGCGCGCCACCACGGACGGCCAAGGCTATGCCCGTTTCGATCCGGGTCTGCTGCGGGGCACGGGCGGCAACGCCCCCGCGTTGCTGGTCGCCGAGGGCAGGGATGGCGACTATGCCTTTCTCGATCTGACCCAGACGCCCTTCGATCTCTCCGATCGCGGTGTCGCCGGGCGGCTTCCGCCCAAGCCGCTCGACGTCTATCTGGTCAGCGAACGCGGGGCCTATCGACCGGGCGAGGTGGTGCATCTCACCGCCCTGATCCGCGACGCACGGGCCAAGGCCGCGCCCGATCTGCCCATCACCTTCGTGGTGAAGCGTCCAGACGGCGTCGAGTATCTGCGCCAGCTCACGCAGGACAAGGGGGCGGGCGGTCATCAGCTCGACCTGACCCTTACCCGGACCGCCATGCGCGGGACCTGGCAGGCGTCGGTCTACAGCGATCCCAAGGCGCCGTCGCTGGCCGATCTCTCCTTCCTGGTCGAGGACTTCGAGCCCGAGCGGTTGACCTTCGATCTGGACAGCGCGGCGGGCGTGATCGACCCCGAGGATCCAGCGCCCATCGCGGTGGATGCGCGCTTCCTCTACGGCGCGCCGGCGGCCGGTCTCGCGGTCGAGGGTGAGGTCCAGGTGAAGCCGGTCTCCAGTCTCGCCGGATACGCGGGGTATCACTTCGGTCTCGAAAGCGAGGCGTTCGAGCCGATCGGTGGTGCGTTGCCCGCGTCCAAGACCGACGACCAGGGCAAGGCCGAGGTTGCGCTGACCCTGTCCGACCTGCCTCCGACCAGCAAGCCGCTCCAGGCCAATCTGCTCGTGCGGGTGGTGGACGACAACGGTCGTCCGGTCGAGCGTTCATTGACACTGCCGGTCGCGGCCAAGCATGGCCGGATCGGCGTCAAGCCGCTGTTCGACGGCTCGGTCGACGAGGGCGGCAATGCACGCTTCGAGATCATCGCCATCGACCCGGACGGCACGCGGACCCCGCTGTCTGGCGTGCGCTGGACCCTGTCGCGGGTGACGACCCGCTTCCAGTGGTACGAGTCGGACGGCTCCTGGGACTATGAGCCGATCACCAGCACGCAGCGGGTGGCGAGTGGAACGTTGGATCTCGGGGCCGATGCCTTGGGCCGCATCGAGTCGCCGGTCGAGTGGGGCGCCTATCGTCTGGCACTGGAGAGCGCGGACGGCTCCACGCTGCCCGTGGATCTCGACTTCGAGGCCGGTTGGTACGTCAAGCCGACCGCCCAGGACACGCCCGATCTACTCAAGGTCTCGCTCGACCGGCCGCGCTATCGGGTCGGCGAGACGGTCAAGGCCCGTCTGGAGCCGCGTTTCCCCGGACTTGCGCTGGTGATGGTGGTGGACGATCGCCTCATCGCCATGCGCGCGGTCGCGGTGCCCGAGGAGGGCGCAGAGGTCGAGCTGCCGGTGACGGCTGAGTGGGGTCCCGGCGCCTATGTCACCGCCGTGCTCTATCGGCCCATGGATCTCGCGGCCAAGCGCATGCCGGCGCGCGCCATCGGTTTGACCTGGGCGCCCGTGGACCCTGGGTCGCGCAAGCTGGATCTCGCGCTCGATCTGCCGCCCGCGCTCAAAGGCACCGTTCGTCCGCGTCAGACCATCCAGATTCCGGTTTCGGTCGCCCATGCCCCGCCCGGCGAGCCGGTCTATGTGACGGTCGCTGCGGTCGACGTCGGCATCCTCAATCTCACCCGCTATCAGCCTCCCGCGCCCGAGGACTGGTATTTCGCCCAGCGCCGTCTGGGCATGGAGATCCGCGATCTCTATGGCCAGCTGATCGATCGCATGCAAGGCGTTCCAGGCGTGGTGCGCTCGGGCGGAGACGGCGCACTGCTCAAGATGGAGGGTCCACCGCCGACCGAGGAGCTGGTCGCCCTGTATTCGGGTGTGCTTAAACTGGACGATCAGGGGCGCGCCAGCGTCTCCTTCGACATTCCGGACTTCAACGGCACGATTCGGGTCATGGCCATGGCCTGGTCGGTGAGCGGTGTGGGTCATGCGGTGAGCGATCTCCTGGTGCGCGATCCGGTGGTGGTCGCGGCGGCACTGCCGCGCTTCCTGGCGCCCGGAGACCGTTCGCGCATTCTGCTCAATTTGACCCATGTCGAGGGCCCGGCCGGCGATATTTCGGTCAGTGTGGCGACCGAAGGCGGTCATACTCGGATCGCACCCGAGTCGGCCGACCAGTCGGCGACCCTGGTCGAGGGCGGCCGTCTCCAGCTCCGGGTGCCGATCGAGGCACTGACGGTCGGCGACGATGCGCTCAGTATCGATCTGCGCACGCCGGATGGGCGCGATCTGACCAAGCGACTCCGGGTGCCTGTGCGCTCCAACGCCCCGGTGACGAGCCGTACCCAGGTCCGCGCGCTGGCGCCCGGTGCCGAGTTGCGTCTGGATCCAAGCTGGTTGTCCGACCGTCTGCCGGGGACCGGCTCGCTGCTGGTTTCGGTCGGCGGGGCCGGGCGGCTGGATATCGCCGGGCTGCTGATGGCGCTCGATCGTTATCCCTACGGTTGCACCGAGCAACTGACCAGTCGCGCCTTGCCCTTGCTCTATCTGGAGGATGTCGCCCGCTCGATCGGGCTTGGCGGCGATGCCAGGCTCAAGGAACGGGTGCGCTCGGCCATCGCCGACATCCTCGCCAACCAGGGCAGCAACGGCAGTTTTGGGCTTTGGGGCAGCTCGGACGGCGGCGATACCTGGCTCGATGCCTATGTATCGGATTTCCTGACACGGGCACGCGAGAAGGGTTACGCGGTGCCCAAGGTACCCTTCGAGACGGCGCTGGACACTCTGCGCAATGCGCTCTCCTACGCCCCAGACTTCAGCGATGGCGGTCAGGATATCGCCTATGCCCTCTATGTCCTGGCCCGTAACGGTCGGGCGGCGATCGGCGATCTGCGCTATTACGCCGACACCAAGCTCGATGCCTTCGCCACACCCATGGCCAAAGCCCAGCTGGGTGCCGCGCTGGCGCTCTATGGAGACCAGCTACGCGCGGATGCGCTCTTCCGTAACGCCCTGGCGATGTGGACCCAAGACGGCCAGGACGACACCAGTTGGCGCGCCGATTACGGTTCGCGGCTGCGCGACGGCGCCGCGCTTCTGGCCCTGGCGTCCGAGACCGGCACCACGGCGATCGACATTCAGCGTCTGGCCCGACAGGTCCAGGATGCCTGGGACCGGGACGGCTACAGCAGCACCCAGGAGCAATCCTGGCTATTGCTGGCGGTGCATGCACTGGTCACCGGTGCCGATCAGCCGGACCTGCTGGTGAACGGCAAGCGGCACTCCGGCGGGTTCTATCGTCGTTTGAGCGATGGGGATCTGGCCGATGCGCCTCTGCGGATCGAGAATCCAGGATCGACTCCGCTGGATGTCCTGCTGACCGTCAGGGGTGTGCCCGAGGTGCCCGAACCCGCTGGCGGCAACGGCTACCATATCGAGCGCGCCTATTACGATCTGGACGGGCGGCGCATCCAGCCAAGCGGCATCGCTCAGGGCGAGCGCATGATCGCCGTCGTCACGGTCACGGCCGATCGACAGCGCCGGGCGCGGCTCATCGTCGACGATCCATTGCCGGCCGGGTTCGAGATCGACAATCCGCATCTCATCAAGGCCGGTGCGATCAGCGACATTCCCTGGCTGGGGCTCGAAGAGCAGGCGCAGCATGCCGAGTTCCGGGCCGATCGCTTCGTGGCCGCGATCGATCGCCCCGAGGGCGGTGCGCGACAGTTCCAGTTCGCCTATCGTCTGCGGGCCGTCTCGCCCGGCGTCTTCGCCCATCCGGCGGCGACGGTCGAGGACATGTATCGGCCGAGTCTGCGAGGCTGGACGGGAACCGAGGTCGTGGAGGTGCTGGAGCCCGCGCCCTGAGCGATTGCTGCCTGTTGCCTGGGCCGGCTGCGATGTCTGACGCGATGCGGTGGCTGTGAATAGGGTCCAGCGGATGTGGCTGAACGGCTGGCGCGCGCCGGTCCGATGCATCGGTTCGCGCTCTGGGTCGCGCGCGGGATTCTTGCCCGGCCGTCTGCTGGCGGCTTTCTTGGCGGCGGCGATTCTCTTGCCCGGGTTCGCCCATGGGCTCGGGCGGCTCTTGGATCGGGTCGTGATTTCCGACACCGAGCCACGCACGTCCGTGCTCATGCTCGATCGCAAGGGGCGTCTGCTGCGCCCCTTTACCGTGGACGACGGGCGCTGGCGCTTGCCGGTGACGCTCGATTCCCTGGATCCGGGCTATCTGGCCATGCTGATGGCGGTCGAGGATCGGCGCTTCCGCAAGCATGCGGGTGTCGACCCCCGCGCCTTGCTGCGCGCGGCCTGGCAGTGGGTGAGCCACGGACGGATCGTTTCGGGCGGTTCCACCCTGACCATGCAACTGGCGCGTCTGCTCGACGGGCAGGGAACGCGCCATCTGTCCGGCAAGCTGTCGCAGATCCTGACCGCCTTGGCGTTGGAGCGTCATCTCGACAAGGACGCCATTCTCCGTACCTATCTGACCCTGGCGCCCTATGGCGGCAATATCGAGGGTGTGCGGGCCGCCTCGCTGGCCTGGCTCGGGAAGGAGCCCATACGTCTGAGCGCGGCCGAGTCGGCCTTGCTGGTCGCCTTGCCCCAGGCGCCCGAGGCCAGACGTCCGGATCGGGATCCGGAGGCCGCGCACCGCGCACGTGACCGGATCCTGATCCGTGCCCACCGCTTGGGTCTGATCGACCGGATCGCCCTGTCCGCCGCCTTGCGCGAGCCCGTTCCGACCACGCGTCGACCTTTTCCCGTCCATGCCGCCCATCTCGCCTGGCGCGAACACCGCTTGCATCCCGAGCTGGCGACCCAGCGGCTGGCCATTGACGCCGAGATCCAATCCAGTTTGGAACGTCTGGCGGAGGAACGGGCGCGACTACTTGGCCCCAAGGTCTCGCTGGCGATCCTGGTCGCCGATCACACCAATGGCGATGTCGTCGCCTCGGTCGGATCGGCCGATCCCTTCGATGATGGACGGCGCGGATTCATCGACATGACCCGTGCCGTGCGCTCGCCCGGTTCCACGCTCAAGCCTTTGATCTACGGGTTGGCCTTCGAGGACGGCATCGCCCATCCCGAGAGCCTGATCGAGGATCGCCCGACCGGATTCTCGGGCTATGTGCCGACCAATTTCGATCGCGCGTTTCAGGGTACGGTCACGGTGCGGCGTGCGCTGCAGCTCTCGCTCAACGTGCCGGCGGTGCGTCTGCTGGATGTGGTCGGGCCGGCACGGCTCGTGGCGCGCATGCGCCGGGCGGGCGCTGAGCCCCGGCTGCCGGATCTGTCGCCTCCCGGACTGGCGATCGGTCTGGGCGGCGTGGGTGTGACGCTGCGCGATCTGGTTCGCATCTATGCGGCATTGGCGCGCGGTGGTCGTGCGGTCGATCTGCGCGAGAATCTGACACCAGGCCTCGCGTCTTCTGGCAACGCGAGCCGTTCGATGCGAGGGCATTCGCCGGTGCTCGACGAGCGAGCGGCCTGGACGGTCACCTCGATCCTTCAGGGCGTACCGACACCGGCCCGAACCCAAGCCAACGGCATTGCATTCAAGACCGGGACCTCATACGGCTATCGCGATGCCTGGGCGGTCGGTTTCGACGGGCGCTGGGTCGTGGGCATCTGGACCGGGCGGCCGGACGGCGCCCCGGTACCGGGGCTGATCGGGATCGACGCCGCAGCCCCGGTCCTGATCGACGTCTTCGCGCGCTTGGGTCCGAGGGTTCCGCTGCGTTCCGCACCGCCTGGGATTCTGCGCGTATCGGGTTCCGGCGAATTGCCGCCACCCTTGAAGCACGTGAGAAATTCCCGTAATGCTGATGCGGGATCGACAGAAAACGTCTTGGAGATCGTTTATCCTCCGGCTGGCGCCCGTATCGCCCTCGGTTTAGATGGTGATGAACAGGCCAAACTCGCACTCAAGGTGCGTGGCGGGGTTCCGCCGTTCACCTGGTTTGTCAATGGCTCGCCTGTCGTTCGCGAACCTTTCGCTCGAATGGCTCTATGGCGTCCGGATGGCACGGGGTACACCGCGCTCTCTGTCGTTGACGGTCACGGGGCATCGGCTCGTGCGACCGTGTTTCTGGAATGATCGCTGTCAGTGAAGGGTCGAAAGTCATGTCTGTCATTAGTTTGAGTCGTCCTGAACCGGGTTCCTCTCGGATGCGCGTCGTGCTCGCCGCGATACATCGCGTTTGAATCGGAGGGATTGGTGATGGGTAGCGTTTCTAATTCACCCGTTCGTGACGGGGCATTGCGCAAGGGCTGCGGCCCGAACTGTTTTAGGTCTCTGTTTCTCGGGCTTGCACTACTGTCGCAAGCGGGTGACATCGTGGCCGCTGAATCCGTGGAGGAGGAAGGTGAGCTGCGTGATCTTCTCTCGTTGCTGGACAACGAGACCGATTTGGCCACCCGTAGCGGTATGAATGCCGATTTCATCCCTGGCATGGCGTCCATACTGGATGGCGATGAGTTGCTGTTGCGCGGCGCACGGACCGTTTGGGAGGCCTTGTCTCTGGTGCCCGGCGTCGCTCAGGGGCTGGAGATGACCGGAGAGCGTCAGGTCCTGAGCCGTGGCGTTGGCTACTCCGGTTACACCTCGGGCAATATCAAGTTGATGCTCGACGGGGTGTCGCTCAACTCAACGATGCAGGCGAACGCCAACGCCCTGCTCAACCTGCCGATCGAACAGGTCGAGCGCATCGAGGTGATTCGCGGGCCAGGTGCCTCGGTTCATGGCGAGTACGCCTATGCCGGCGTGGTCAATGTCATCAGCCGTAAGCAGGAGCGTCAGATCCATGTCCAGGCGGGTGAGAGCGGTTCTGGTGGCGTCGGTGGGGTCTGGTATTGGGAGGATTTGGAGCGCGACCTGAATCTGTCGATCAATTTCGTCGGTGTGGAGGGGAAGGGTGGCGCCTGGGTGGATCGGGACGCGCTCTACAATATCGGGCTGGAGTCTTACTCCAATGCGCCCGGACGCTCCGACGAGGCCTCGCGTTTCCGCAGTCTGTTCGTCAATATGGAATGGGCGGGGACCTTGGCCTCGCTTCAGATTCTGAACGACGAATATGGCGATTACTACGGTGCCCATCACTATCTTCCATCCGATGACGATCGTCTAGCGACCGAGCAGCGCTTCATCACCGGGCGTATCAGTCATGAGCTGATTGTCTCGGAGACTCTGCGCGCGAGCTTGCGTGCGGAGACCTGGCGTCACGAGCGTTCGAGCGATCTCTTTCTGATGCCCGCTGGTTTCATGGGGATGCGATCGGCACTCTATGTCGAGCAGGATTACGACGAGGCGCGCTATCAGGTCGGGGCGGATGTTCACTGGGATCCGAACGACCGTCATCATGTGCTGCTGGGTTTGGAGGCTGCGCGGGCCGAATTGCTCGATCCCCCTGCGGATGATTGGGAAAACAACCGTCATCGCCGAATTCTCAGCGCCTTGGTGCAGGATCAATTTCGCGCGACCGATCGTATCGATTTGACCGCCACGGTGCGGGTCGACGACTACAGCGATGTCGGTAGCTTCGTGAGTCCAAGGCTTGCTGGAGTCTGGCGCTTCGACAGTCACAATATCTTCAAGCTGCAATACGCGCGCGCCTTTCGTCCGCCGACCTTCCACGATCTGGAGTATCCGGCGGAGGGGCCGGTGAAGCCGAGTATGGTGAGTACCTATGAACTCGGATATGTCTACAAGCAACCGCGCTGGGAGGCGCGATTCATCGTCTATCAGTCGGAGCTGGATCGCCCGGTCACCATCGCATTGGGCGGGATCGGCTTCGTCAACAGTGCCGATACGCGTTTGCGTGGTATCGAGATGGAGTACGAGTATCGGGTCGGGCCTGATCTCAAGCTGGAGGCGTCCGCGTCTTACGTGGACGCGCGGCGTCTGGACGACGATGAGGCGCTCGAGGGCGGTACGGATGTGCTGGCCAATCTTGCCCTCTTGTGGCGGCCATTCACCGACTGGACCACGGCTGCCCAATTGCGCTATGTCGGTGAGCGCGTTCGCGCCGACTACGATCCACGCGACCCTCTGCCGGGCTATACGCTGGTCGATCTCAGTCTGCAGTACCGACCTTCGATCAACGGTTTCTTCGGAACGCTCGGTGTCAAGAATCTCACCGATGTCGATTACGCCTACCCGGATCAGTCGTTTGTCGGTGTTCGGCATCTGATGCCGGACGACTATCCGCGTCCTGGGCGTACCTGGTGGATGTCGGTCGGGTACAACTTCTGACGCGCCTGCAATGCCGACTTTTCCATAGTCACGCATGACCAGCGGCTCTCCCGGACTGGTTCGCACACTGATTCTGGGGCTATGCCTCTGTGTCGGCGTCGCGAATTGGGTCTCCGGGGGAGAAGCGCTGTGGCGCGAAGACGAGCAGCGTTTTCGGGTCGGACTGAAGCTCTTCCCCTCCTGTCTGGGTGCCTTGGAGTCGCTCGCCGATCACAGCACAGAGGATGGCCGGCTGGTGGTGCTGGTGGTGTACGAGGGCTCGGACGCTGCGGCCCGTCAGGCCGTATCCAACCTCGACGCGATCGGTGAGATTCGCGGGGTTCCGCTCGACGTCCAGGTTCAGTCGGCCGCAAGCTTGGATCACTACGTTGGAGAGGTGCTGGGCGGTATCTTTGTCGCGAGTGTTGGCATTGCGCCCGCGAGGCTGAGGTCCTGGTCTCTGCGCCATCATGCCCTGGTCTTTTCGCCCTTCGCCGGTGCCGTCGAAGGCGGTGCCGTCGCCGGGATCTATGTAGCCGACCGTATTCTTCCCTACGTCAATCGAGCGCAGGCGCGACGCGCCAAGATTCGGTTCAGGCCATTCTTCTTGGAGGTGGCGCGGTCCTATGAAGATGATTGATACCGCGCTCCTCGACCGGTGGCGTCTATCGCTCAGGTTGGAGCGGAATCTGGCGCTGATCTTCGGTCTGTTGGCCTTGATGCTGACGGGGCTGATCGCCGCGCATTGGTTTCTGGTGATGGAGCCCGCGCTGCGCGCCGAGGCCGAGAGTCATTCGAGCGCGCTCGCCCATGCCCAAGTCCAGACGATCGAAAGGCTGCTGGACGGCGATAAGCCGGCCGACCGGCTGAAGAGCGAACTCCAGACGGCGCTGGATGGCATCCTGCTGCTCAAGGATCAGGCGACCGATACCCCATTTGTCTACCGAATCACGTTGCGCTTGGATTACGATCTCGTCGACGCCCCCCGGGGCAGTCTCGATCTCGCCCTGGGCTCTGATGACTGTGAAAAGTGTTTCGTGTCCAGGGTCCCGCTGTACCATCCAGGCGACCGCCTACTGGTTGGCGTCGTCACCTGCTACTCCAGCGTCCAGTTCCTCGACCATCTGGTCGCGGATCTCAGGGCGAAGTTGCTGTGGGGCTTGGGGATCATTTTGTTCCTGATCCTTTTCGCCTGGTTCGAGACGACGCGCCTTCTGCGTCGTGTGCATGACAGCGAGACTAACCTCGCCACCATCTTTGAGGCAGCGCCCTCTCCCATGGTGCTCTATGTCGATGGACGGCTCGGGTTGAGCAAGGCCAACGATGCGGCAAAGACGTATCTTGGTCTCGAAGAGAATGCCGAGGGATTGTTGTCCAGCGAGCCCTGGCTGGCGCTCTATGCCGCTGGTCTGCCGGATACCGATGGCGAGCGACGCGAGACCCGTATCGCCATGAAGGGGGACACGGTGCGCTGGGCGCTCGTTTCAGCGAAAGCGATCGAATTCGCCGGGGAGTCCAGCAAGCTCATCACCCTTGTCGATGTTTCCGAGCTGAAGGCGACCCAGGACGAGCTGCGCTCGGCCTCCTTCACCGATGTTCTGACCGGACTCTACAACCGGCGTTTCCTCTATCTGCGTCTCGCCAAGGAGATCGATCTGGTCAAGCGCTATGGGCATCCGCTGTCGATCATTCTGTTCGACCTCGATCACTTCAAGCGGATCAACGACACCTTCGGGCACCGGATCGGTGACGAGGTGCTGGTCAAGGTCGCCGCCGCCCTCGGTGACTGCGTCCGCGAGATGGATGTCGTCGGTCGCTACGGCGGGGAGGAGTTCCTGTTGATATTGCCGCACTCCGGGGTGGCGCAGGCGCTGGGCGTGGCCGAGCGGTTGCGCGTGATGTTGAGAGAGTGCGTTTGGCCGGCCGAGGGGCTGACGGTGACCATCAGCGGTGGTATCAGCCAGTATGGCGGGGAGAGCCTCGACGAGTTCGTGGAATCCGCCGACCATCGGCTCTACGAGGCCAAGGAGTTCGGTAGGGATCGTATCGTAGGCCCCTCGTCCTGAGGTCGCGTGCCCAGGCGTGCTGGGCACGTTGCTCTCGCGGATGATTGTGGCGCGAGACCCTTTCGGAGCGGGTTCAGCCCTTCATGGAGGAGAAGAACTCGTCGTTCGTTTTGGTCGCCTTGAGCTTGTCGTGCAGGAACTCCATTGCGGCCAATTCGTCCATCGGGTGCAGAATCTTGCGCAGGATCCACATCTTCTGCAGCTCGGCCGGTCCCATCAGCAGTTCCTCGCGGCGGGTGCCGGAGCGGTTGATGTTGATGGACGGGAAGATGCGGCGCTCGGCGATGCGCCGGTCCATGTGGATCTCCATGTTGCCGGTGCCCTTGAACTCCTCGTAGATGACGTCGTCCATGCGCGAGCCGGTGTCGACCAGGGCGGTGGCGAGGATGGTGAGCGAGCCGCCTTCCTCGACGTTGCGCGCGGCGCCGAAGAAGCGCTTGGGCCGTTGCAGCGCGTTGGCGTCGACGCCGCCGGTCAGCACCTTGCCCGAGGAGGGCACCACGGTGTTGTAGGCGCGGGCGAGGCGGGTGATGGAGTCGAGCAGGATGACGACGTCTTTTTTGTGCTCGACCAGCCGTTTGGCCTTCTCGATGACCATTTCGGCGACCTGGACGTGGCGGGTTGCCGGCTCGTCGAAGGTGGATGAGATGACCTCGCCGCGCACGGAACGCGACATCTCGGTGACCTCCTCGGGACGCTCGTCGATGAGCAGCACGATCAGATAGCAGTCTGGATGGTTGTGCCCGATCGACTGGGCGATGTTCTGCAGCATCATGGTCTTACCGGCCTTGGGCGGCGAGACGATGAGTCCGCGCTGCCCCTTGCCGATGGGTGCGACCAGGTCGATGGTGCGGGCCGTGATGTCCTCGGTGCTGCCGTTGCCGATCTCTAGCGTCAGACGTTCCTGAGCGAACAGCGGGGTGAAATTTTCGAACAGGATCTTCGATTTGGCGTTCTCTGGCCGATCGAAGTTGATGTCGTTGACCTTGAGCAACGCGAAGTAGCGCTCGCCATCCTTGGGGGGACGAATCTTGCCCGAGATGGTGTCGCCGGTGCGCAGCGCGAAGCGGCGGATCTGGCTCGGCGAGACGTAGATATCGTCGGGTCCGGCGAGATAGGAGGCGTCGGCGGAGCGCAGGAAACCGAAGCCATCCGACAGGATCTCCAGGACGCCGTCTCCGTAGATATCCTCGCCTCGTTTGGCCTGAGCCTTGAGGATGGCGAAGATCAGATCCTGTTTGCGGGACCTTCCAACGCCCTCGATTTCCATGGATTGAGCCAGTGCGACCAGATCGGGCACCGGCGTCTTCTTCAATTCGGTTAGGTTCATCACGGTTTTTGTAAGACAGAGGTCGTGGCTGGTAGAGGGCGCCCCGCGTAGGAGTCGAGTCGCGAGGAGGTGCGAGTGAGGGGCGGCGGTTTACCGGAGAGAGGACGCCCGAGCGGGCGTCCAGTGTCGATTCGGATCAGGCATTCCTCCGAAGAGTCTGCCTGGGTCCTGGTGTCGTTTGGGTCTGGCTGGGCGTCACAGGTTGCTGTCGATGAAGGCAGTCAGCTGCGATTTGGAGACGGCTCCGACTTTGGTCGCCTCGACCTCGCCGCCGCGGAACAGCATCAGCGTCGGGATGCCGCGGATGCCGTATTTGGGCGGCGTGCTCGGATTTTCGTCGATATTGAGCTTGGCGACCTTGATGCGACCGGCATATTCCCCAGCGATCTCATCTAGCACAGGGGCAATCATCTTGCAAGGCCCGCACCAGTCGGCCCAGTAGTCCACGAGCACGGGTTCGGGGGATTTTAGAACCTCTTCCTCGAAAGAGTCATCCGTCACATGGACGATGCTATCGCTCACTGAAGTCGTCTCCCATTTTTTGGCTTGTAATAATGTGTGTTCACAAAGTATCGCGTATCGCGAGTGTGAGGGCTTGCCGTCGGTCGGGGCGTCGCGCGGATCGGGCTGAGGGGCAGGCGGGCGAATTGGCGTTGGTATGAGCCCTTGAGTAAGATGCTATTTGATCCAAACGGAAGATAATTTGCAAGCCTTGCCCAGCGCGAGGTTCGTCACACTTCACACGAGACCAGTTCCCGACGCGCAGCTTCATGACAGATACACACCTAACCACGATTCGCTTCGATTCCTTCGTGCTCGATCAGCGGATCCACGCGGGCCTGGCTGATGCGGGGTTTTCCTTCTGCACCCCGATCCAGGCCGAAACCCTTCCCCTTTCCTTGGCCGGCCGCGACGTGGCGGGCCAGGCTCAGACAGGTACCGGTAAGACCGCCGCCTTCCTGCTGGTTCTGATGCAGCGGCTGCTGGACCAGCCACCCCCGGAGCCCGCGCCCATCTGTCGTCCCCGGGCCTTGATCTTGGCGCCGACCCGAGAGCTGGCGGTCCAGATCTACAATGACACCCTTCTGCTCTCCAAGCATACAGGTTTGCGTGCCACTGTCGTGTATGGTGGTACCGCCTATCAGAAACAACGCGAGGATCTTGCCGCCGGCGTCGATATCCTGATCGGAACGCCGGGTCGGCTGATCGATTATTTCAAACAGCGCGTCTTCGACCTCAAGGGCATCCAGGTGGCGGTGCTGGACGAGGCCGACCGCATGTTCGATCTCGGCTTCATCAAAGACGTCCGCTACCTGTTCCGTCATATGCCTCCACCGGAATCGCGGCTGGGCATGCTGTTCTCGGCGACGCTCTCCTACCGGGTGACCGAGCTTGCCTACGAGCATATGAACGATCCGCAGCTGGTCAAGGTCGAGGCGGAGACCATTACCGCCGACCGAGTGCGCCAGTGCTGCTACATGACCTCCAACGAGGAGAAGATTCCGCTCCTGCTCGGACTGGTTCGCAGTTGGGAGGACGCGCGCATCATCGTGTTCGTCAACACCAAGCGCGAGGCGGACCGTGTCTGGGGTTATCTGCAAGGCAACGGCATCAATACGGCTGTGCTCTCTGGCGACGTGCCGCAGCGCAAGCGTCTCTCGCTGCTGCGTGATTTCACCGAGGGCTCCTTGCCGGTTCTCGTCGGTACCGACGTGGCCGCGCGCGGATTGCACATCCCGGACGTGACCCACGTGGTCAATTACGATCTCCCCGAGGACCCGGAGGATTACGTGCATCGTATCGGGCGTACCGCGCGCGCGGGCGCGACGGGCGACGCGATCGGCTTCGTCTGCGAGACCTACGCCTTCTGTCTTCCCGATATCGAGGGCTATATCGGTGCCAAGATCCCGGTCCTGCCGGTCGATGCGAGCCTTCTGGCCGAGGTCGATCCGCGCAGCCGTCTGCGCCCGGATCGGGCGGATCGCGAGGCGCGTCGCGAGGCCGGACACAAGACGCGGCGCGATGCGCACCAGAACGGCGAGCGCGAGAGCCGCGAGCGGCGTTCGCGCAAGACGGGTGCTCGCACGGAAGGCCGTCGTGATGAACCGCGTCGGACCGAATCGGTCGTCTCCGCTTCAGAGCCTGTGGAGCCCATGGAGGTCGTGAAGCCATCCGCGCCCTTATCCGCGCCGCCTCCCGATGAGGCGGATCCGCTGTTGCCCGCACTGCCGATCGAGCAGGCCGCGCTGACCAGCCCGCCGCCGCCGTCCGTTCTGCGAAAGCTGGGAGTGCCGGTCGAGCTGGCCGCCGAGCAGGAGGCGTCGGCCCCGTCCGAGGAGTCGAGGCGCAAGCGGCGCCGACGTCGGCGTAAGCCGACGGATGCCGAGTCGAGCGGAGCGTCCGGCGAGGAGACCGCCTCCAAACCGGAGCCGGTTGCCTCCGAGTCGATCGAGTGATTCGTGCCGGTTGGTCGTGGCGCGCGGTTCAGCGCGTCTCGGGCAGCAGCTCGGAAAAATTGAGGATGGCCGCGAAGCCGTCCGCCGAGCGGCGCGGGGCCTGGGAGTCCGGTTCCAGGATCGCGATCGTCCAGCGCAATCCATAGTCGCGCGCCGCCCTCAGCACGCTGAGGTTGTCGTCGACGAAGAGGCAGCGCTCGGGGTCGAACGCCTCGATGGCCCGAAGGCGGGGCCAGAAATCGGCCGACTCCTTGGCGACCCCCAGGTCGTGCGAGGTGAGGACGCGCTCGAAGTGTCCGCCGAGCCGGGTGCGTTCGAGCTTCAGTGCCAGGGTCTTCTGGTGCGCGTTGGTGACCAGAACGCGGCGCTTGCCCAGACTGGCGACCCATTCCAGGAAATCCACGGCATGGGGATGAACGGCGATCAGGTGCTCGACCTCCTGCTTGAGGAGCAGAATGTCCAGACCGAGCTCGCGGCTCCAATGGTCCACGCAATACCAGTTCAACGTCCCCTCGATATCCCGGTAGCGGGGCAGCAACTCCGCCTTGGCCTCCTCAATGGAGAGACCCTGGGTCTCGCCGTAGCGGCGTGGGACGTGCTCAAGCCAGAAGTGGTTGTCGAAATGCAGGTCGAGCAGCGTGCCGTCCATGTCGAGGAAGACGCTGTCGATTCCATTCCAATCGATATCGAGGCCTGGTGCGCTCATGATCAGGTCGTTCACGTAGGAGTCCTTCGATGCGGCCGAAACCCAAGATACACGCTCGGCGCCTGGTGGCTCAAAGTAGGTTGTTCCGAATCGAGGAGATCGATCTGGAGTTCGCCAACGGCAGTCGGCGAACCTACGAGCGTGTGCCCGGCGGCGCCGACTCTGTGTTGATTGTACCCATGCTGGACGCCGAGACGGTGCTGCTGATTCGCGAGTACGGCGCCGGCAGCGAGCGCTACGAGCTGGGTCTGCCCAAAGGGGTCGTCGAGCGCGGCGAGGATCCGCTCTCTGCGGCCAACCGCGAGATCCAGGAGGAGATCGGCTACGCCGCCCGGCGTCTGCAGATCATCGATCGTCTCTCGCTGGTGCCCGGATACATCCAGCACCATAGTCTGATCGTCCTGGCTCAGGACCTCTATCCGCAGCAGCTCGTCGGCGACGAGCCCGAGCCGATCGAGGTGGTGCCCTGGCGTCTGTCCGAGATCGACGCGCTGCTTGCGCGCGACGATTTCGACGAGGCCCGCTCCATTGCTGCATTGCTGTTGGCGATGCGGGTGCTGAATTGCGGGACCTGATGCAGTCGACGCCACGGCGGTCCTTTCGGTCGGCGGCACATTCGGTCAATGCTTCACGGAGGTTGACGATGGCACGTTGGTTGGTTCTGGGGCGCCTCTCTTTCGCCGTGCTCGCCGTGCTCTGGTCGGTCGCTCTGCCCCGCGCCTTCGGCGCCGGCCCCAGTGATGCCGACGTCTACAGCTTCGACGACTTCCCCATGGACGAGCCGATCACCTATCCGGCTTGGTTCAAGCGCAGCTTCCTCGACATCCGCTCGGATCTGAGCGAGGCGCTCGCCGAGGGAAAGCGGGGCGTGATGGTCTATTTCGGCCAGCAGCGCTGTCCCTATTGCGAGCGGCTCATGCGCGTGAACTTCGGGCTGTCGGATATCGTCGAGTATACGCGGCGGCATTTCGACCTTGTTCCCATCGATATCCACGGCATCGAGGAGGTCACGACACCGGATGGCGCCCTGCTGTCTGAGCGCGACTGGGCGCAACGCGAGGGCACGGATTTCACCCCTTCGATCCTCTTCTACGATGCCGAGGGACGGGTCGCGCTAAGGCTGCGCGGCTACTATCCGCCCTATCAGTTCCGCGCGGCGCTCGAATACGTGGCCGACGGACACTATCGGCGCGAATCCTTTCGGGATTATCTTGCTCGTGGCGAGAATCGCATGCTGTTCGATCCCGAGGACCTGAACGAGGAGCCCTTCTTCGCCCCACCGCCGTACAATCTGGATCGCCGCCGAAGGGCGGAACGTCCGCTGGTCGTCTTCTTCGAGCAGGGCGACTGCCATCCCTGTGACGTTCTGCATGGTCAGGCGCTACGCGCACCGGGCATCCGGCGCCATTTCGCCGATTTGGACGTGGTTCAACTCGACGTCCGTTCCCAAACGCCGCTGATCACGCCTGCCGGAACGCGTACGACGGCGCGTGCCTGGGCCGCCGATCTCGGACTGTTCTATGCGCCGGCACTCATCTTTTTCGACGAGGAGGGTCGGGAGTTCCTGCGTCTCGACTCGGTTACGGGCTTCTACCGTTTGCGCGGCGTGCTGAATTATGTCGCCGACAAAGGGTATCGCACCCAGACGTATGGGGCTTGGCGGTCATCAAGGCGCGATTGATCCCAGATCCTAACTCGCCAGAGAATGGCTCGCGGTTGAGTAGAATCCCGTAATATGCCCCTTCTCTGATTGAGAGGGCGTTTCTGTTCATTTCTTCGCATTGCAGCATTTGGCGCATGTGTCGCCGGGTGCTTTTTCCGTCAAGAGGCAGATCGATGCAAAGCGTTTATATCGCTGGTGCCAGTGCTGGTAGCGGCAAGTCCGTGGTGGTTCTGGGGTTCATGGAGATGTTGTCGTCCGTGAATCGCAGGATTGGATTCTTCCGGCCGTTCGCTCCCAGGGACAACGGGACGGACAATTTGACCAGCCTGATCTCCAGTCGCTACGACCTGCCGTTCCCTCCCGAGATGCTTTACGGCTGCACGGTCGAAACCGTGCGCAAGCTGGTCGGCAGCGGCCGCTACGATGAGTTGCTCAAGCTCATCATGAACAAATACAAGATGCTCGAGGAGCATTGCGATCTGGTGGTTTGCGCCGGCACCGATTTCGGCGGCCTCATTCCGTCACTGGAGTTCGGTTTCAACGTCGATTTGGCGAACAATTGCGGATGCGCGCTGGTGCCGGTCGTGCCCGGCTTCGGTCGCAACCAGCAGGAGGCCTGGGACGCGCTGCACATCACTCACGAGCTGATGCGCGAGCGCGGTGCCGATTTCCTCGCCAGTATCGTCAACGGCGTCGCCCCGGAGGATCTGGAGGCGGTGGCGACTCGTGTTCGCGATCTGCGGAGCGATACCGAGAACGTCTACGTTCTGCCCGCGCAGGCGTCGCTCGGCATGCCGACCGTGGGCGAGATCGCCCAGGTGCTCGGCGCGAGCACCCTCTATGCCGACGAGGACGGTCTGCGCCAGGCCGTGAGCAACTACAAGATCGCCGCGATGGAGATCCCGAGCTTCCTCGGTCACATCGAGGACGACAGCCTCATCATCGCCCCAGGCGACCGCTCGGACATCATCCTCGCCAGTCTCGCGGCGGATGTCTCCTCGGCCTTCCCGCGCGTCGCCGGTCTACTGCTGACCGGCGGTCTGCGTCCGGCGGAGCGGGTCCAGACCCTGATCGAGGGTCTGCGCCGCACCAGCGTGCCGATCCTGTCGGTCGAGAGCGATACCTTCACCACGGCGATGAACCTCAATCGCATCGAGGCGAGCATCCTCGCGGGTGACGAGCGCAAGATCGCCGCCGCTCTCGGTCTGTTCGAGGAGTACGTCGATGTCGAGGAGCTGCGCGAGCGGATGGCGATACGCCACTCCGACCGCGTGACCCCGATCATGTTCGAGTACGAGCTGATCCGTCGCGCCAAGGCCAACCGTCAGCGTATCGTGCTGCCCGAGGGTGCCGACGAGCGCATCCTGCGCGCCGCCGAGATCCTGACCCTGCGTCAGGTCGCCGACCTGACCCTGCTCGGCAACCCCGATCGCATCCAGCGCCGTATCTCGGAGCTGGGCCTCAAGCTCGACAGCATCCGGATCGTGGATCCGACGCACTCGATCAACCGCGAGCGTTACGCCCGTACCTACTACGAGCTGCGTAAGCACAAGGGCATCTCAGAGCAGATGGCCTACGACCTCATGGAGGACGTCAGCTATTTCGGCACCCTCATGGTCTACCAGGGCGACGCCGACGGCATGGTCTCGGGCGCGACCCACACCACGCAGCACACCATTCGGCCCTCGTTCGAAACGGTCAAGACCAAGCCGGGCGTCAAGCTCGTTTCCAGCGTCTTCTTCATGTGTCTGCCGGATCAGGTGCTGGTCTATGGCGATTGCGCCGTGAACCCGAATCCGAATTCCGAGGAGCTGGCCGACATCGCCATCACCTCGGCCGCGACCGCCGCCGCCTTCGGGATCGAGCCGCGCATCGCCATGCTGTCCTACTCCAGCGGCAGCTCGGGCAAAGGCGAGGACGTCGACCGGGTGCGCGAGGCGGTGAGCCTGGTGCGCGAGCGTCATCCCGAGCTCAAGGTCGAGGGGCCGATCCAGTACGACGCCGCCGTGGACGAGGAAATCGCTCGCTCCAAGATGCCGGGCAGCGAGGTGGCCGGTCACGCGAGCGTGCTCGTCTTCCCGGACCTCAATACAGGTAATAATACCTATAAGGCCGTGCAGCGCAGCGCCGGTGCGGTTGCCATCGGCCCCGTGCTGCAGGGGCTGAACAAGCCGGTCAACGACCTCAGTCGAGGCTGCACCGTGACCGATATCGTCAATACCGTCGCCATCACCGCCATCCAGGCGCAGGCCGAGAACGATCTTCACATCGAGGGAAATGCAGAATGAAAGTCCTGGTACTCAACTCGGGCAGTTCCTCCATCAAGTACCAGCTCTTCCGCAGCGACGACTGGGTGGCGCTCGCAAGCGGCCAGATCGGCCGCATCGGAGAGGCTGAGGGCGATCTCAAGCTCGCCTGGATCGACGCCGACGGCAACAGCCAATGCTCCGAGGACAATCGTGCGATTCCGGCCCACCAGGAGGGCATCGACCATATCGTCGACAAGCTCCAAGAGCAGGGTGTCCTGGAGGACGTCTCGGAGTTGAGCGTGATCGGTCACCGTGTTGTGCATGGTGGACCGCACTTCAAGCATCCGGTCGTGGTCGACGATCAGGTCGAGGACGAGATCCGCAGCGTCATCCCGCTGGCTCCCTTGCACAACCCGGGGCATCTGGCCGGTATCGAGGTCGCGCGCAAGCACTTCCCGAGCGTGCCCTCGGTCGTGGTGTTCGATACCGCCTTCCATCAGACCATGCCGCCCGTAGCCTATCGCTACGCGATTCCCGAGTACCTCTACGTCGAGCATCGCATCCGTCGCTACGGGTTCCACGGCACCTCGCACCAGTACGTTTCCAAGCGTGCTGCGGCGATGCTCGGCAAGCCGCTCGCCGAATGCAATCTGATCACCTTGCATTTGGGTAACGGGGCGAGCGCTGCCGCTATCCGCAACGGTCAGTGTGTCGATACCTCCATGGGCCTGACCCCGCTGGAGGGGCTGGTGATGGGGACCCGCTCGGGCGATATCGATCCGGCCGTGCTCATCTATCTCTGGAAAAATCTGGATCTCAATGCCGCAGCGGTCAGTCATCTGCTCAATCGCCAGAGCGGACTGCTCGGTGTCTGCGGCGTCAACGACATGCGCGAGGTCACCCATCAGGCCGCCGATGGCAATAAGCGCGCGCAGCTGGCGATCGACATGACCCTGCATCGTCTGAAGAAATATATCGGCGCCTATTACGCCGAATTGGGCGAGGTCGATGCGGTCGTCTTCACCGGCGGAATCGGTGAGAACTCCGTCGAGATCCGTCACGGCGCCTGTCAGGGGCTGAAGCGGTTGGGAATCGAGCTGGACGAAGTGGTGAATGCCGAGCGCGCTCCGGGCGAACGCTTCATCAGCACTGCGGACAGTGAGGTCAAGCTGCTAGTGATCCCCACCAACGAGGAATTGGAAATCGCCCAGCAGGCGCTCGCCACCGTGAGTTGAGATCGACTGGAGTCGGGCCGAGCACCAACCCTGGAAATACTGGATAATTGGTGGCGCAAAGAGCCTGAGAGCACTATTCGCCAACAAGCCACCGAGGAGGTGACGATGTCCGACTCCAGCACGTCGTTCTGGAAACTCATCGCCATATTTTTATTCATTGCCCTGACCGGGGTCTATTCGCTGTACGAATGGTACGACGATCAGCTCAAGGCTCAGATCGCGGAAAAGGATGCCCTGATCGCACAGTCGCGCACCGAGATGCATGATGCGGACGCTCGGCGTCTGCATTCCGAAGAGGTGGAGGCGTCCATCCGCACCCAGATCCAGTCGCTCAATGACCAGCACAAGAGCGAGATTGCGGACTTGTCCGGGCAGATCGAGGGGCTGAAGCAGGATAAAGCGGCACTCGAACAGGCGATGGAGAGTCTGAGGGCGGATCAGGCGCAGGCGCTCGAGAATGCGCGTCAGAAGATCGCCAAGGCCGAGGAAGAGAGGCAGGCCCTTGCGGCGGCCAACACGGAGCTGGAGAAGCTCTACGAGTCCACGCACGAACGCGCGATCACCCTCAAGGGCCAGCTCGACAAGGTCGATCAAGTCATCGCCAAGACCGAAGAGGAGCACCGGGCCAAGATCGAGGAGCTGGAGCAGCACCTCAACGAGCGGGTCAATCTGGCGCGAACCACCCCGATGGACGAGAACCTGGTGCGTACCGCTCAAGAGATCGGCGTCTTGCCGAAGTCCGAGGGCGAGGATGGCGTCGGTCTCCAAGAGTTGAACCAGCAGCTCGATGAGGCCCGCTCCAAGCTGGATGCGCTGACGTCCGAGCACGAGGCCACGCGCGCGCAGTTGGCCGAGGCGCAGGCCAGGCTGGAACAGACCGAAACTGCGTTGCAGCAGGCCAAGGCCGAGTTGATCGCCGCCCAGGAGTCCGCTCAAGGCGATGCCGGTCAGGCATCCGAGGAGACGGCCGCCCAACTCGCCGAGCTGAACGCGCGTCTGGCCTCCGAGCAAGAGGTGCGCGCCGCGCTGCAGGAGCAGCATGATGCGGCCATCGCGGCGCTACAGACATCGCTCGACGAGGCCAAGTCCAGATTGGCGGCCTCTAAACAGGAGTTGGAGCAGGCCCGTGCGACCATCGGAGAGGCCGATGCGGCGCTGAAGCAGCGTCTGGAGGAGGCGCAGGCGCGTGTCGCCTCGCTCGAAGCCGAGTTGGCGCAGGAGAAAGGCAAGGTCGCTGAGGCGCAGGACGGTGCCCAGGCCGAGCTGGACGCGATGCGCGAGAAGCTGGCCCTGCTCGAAGCCGAATTGGCGCAGGCGCGTGAGAGCGGATCCGAAATCGACGAGACGACCGCGCAGCGTCTGGTGGAGGCCCAGACCCGGATTGCCGCGCTTGAGGAGAGTCTGGAGACGGCGCGCAAGGAGGTCATGGAAAAGGATGCCGCCATGACCGAGAAGGACAAGGAAATCCTGGCGAGAGAAGCGGCGGCGCGTCGCGACGCCGAGGCCCAAATCGCCAAGCTGCGCGCGCTCTATAGCGGGTACGCTGAGCTGGGTGGAACCTACACGCCCCAGGGTGTCCTGGTGCGCTTGGCCGAGAGCGAGCTGCGTTTTTCGCCGGGCCAGGCGGAACTGCCCGCCGAGAAGCTGCCCAGTCTCGATCGTGTTGCCGAACTGCTCGCCAAGCAGCCCGATCTGCGCGTTCGGGTTGAAGGTCACACGGACAGCAGTGGAGGCGAGGATCTGAACCTTTCTCTGTCTAAGCGGCGTGCCGAGGCGGTGCGGCAGGCTCTGGTATCGCTGGGTGTCAGCGCCGATCGGATCAGCGCCGAGGGGCTAGGGTCCGAGCGTCCGATCGCCACCAACGCAACGGCCCATGGGCGCAGTCTGAACCGTCGGGTCGAGATCTATCTGCTCGATTGATACCTGAGGTGCTCCCCTATCCGGTCGGGACATTCGGGTCCGGCCGGATACGGGGACTCGGGTGACATCGCTTCCGTCAGTCTCGCCCGTTCGCTCAGCTGTAGCGCGATCGTCAGCATCTCCTCGAAGAGCTTCACGTAGTGGTCGTCGATCAGGCCATCGTCGTCTGTGCGTTCCGTCGGCTGATCGAACAGCTGTGCGCGTTCTGGAAACCAGCGCGCTCGCACGTCCTCGTTGCTTTCAGCGAAGTCGCCCTCGATCCGTTCGGCCAGCTCCAAGGGGGGACGTATCCCGGGGCCGGCAAGGTTGTCGCAGATGAACTGCGATAGGCGTTCGTGAATGTGTCTGTGTCCGGCATCATCCATCGAAGTGGCCTGGCGTGCGTTCAGGATTCGAAAACAGACCTGTCCCACTGCGCTGATGGATCGGTTCAGCTCCGCCGGCCTTTGTAAGCGCGGGCGCAGACGATCGACGCCGATGGTCGAGGCGAAATCCGCGAGCAGATCGCCCTCGATCAGTGTCTGGCGCTGATAGAGTCGCACCATCATCTGGGCGTCGCCGAAGGAGTCGGCCCAGAGATCGAGTAGGCCGCGATAGTTGAAATAGGGGTTGCTGGGCAGACAGCGTTGCGCGACGAATGTACCGAGATCCTCGGATTCGCCGCATTTCAAGGCGGTCGAGTAGAGCGAGGTGATGACCTCGATCTGGGGGCGCAGATAGACCAGGATGCGGATGTCGTCGCAGAAGGGATGCAGCAGTGCCCGCAGCTTGGCGACCTCCTCGCGTTGCAGGCAACGCGAGTGGAGGTGCTCGCTCGATGCGATCAGGGTGTGGATGTGGTCGGGGAGCGCTTGTATCTCCTCGCGCAGATCCGAGGCGAATGTCGTCTCGAATCGCTGCCGATCGGATCGGGTATGGATTCCGTTGAGCTCCAGGAACTCGTCGGCGCGGTCCTCGCGTATGGCGTAGGCGCTGAGCTTGCGATTGTTGCGTGCTCCCGCCGACGCTATGAAGTGGTATCCCTCCTCGGCGAGTCGAGCGCGGTTCAGGAACAGCATCTCTTGGATGCTGGTGGTCCCGGTCTTTTCCGTTCCGATGTGGAGGTAGAGTCGTCGCTGCTTCACGTCTGCCCCGCGCCTGCCGATTCAATCGGGTCTTATGGTCTTCTTTTTGCCACGACGAATTGTAGGCAACGATGGCGGGAATTGGCCTCTATCCTTTGCTTGTCGACTTTTTCGACGTTTTTCCTTTGTGAGTGTTCGGCTCGCGCGGGGCCGAGCGACGGCTCGTCTTGGGTCTGGATTGGGTGTGTCGAAGACGCGTGGGCGAGCCTTCCGAGATCGCCAGGATCAGACCGAGACTGATGAAGCCGGTGATCAGGCTGCTGCCGCCGTGACTGATGAAGGGCAGGGTGATGCCCGTCAGTGGAATGAATTTGGTCACGCCGCCGAGATTCAGGAAGGTCTGGATGGCGAGCACGCTGGTCAAACCGACGCAGACGAGTCTGCCGAAACCGGACCGGGTCTGATCCGCAATTCCGAGCGTGCGATTGAAGAAGATCAGGAAGAAGACCACGAGCAGGGTGCAGCCGACGAAGCCGAGTTCCTCGCCGATCACCGCATAGATGAAATCGGACTGGGCGATCGGGGTGTATTCGGGATGCCCCTCACCGAATCCCTCGCCCCAGAGCCCGCCCGAGTACATGCCTGAGAGACCTTGCAGGATCTGCCAGCTGTTTCCGGTGGGATCCTCGAATGGAGAAAGCCAGGCGGCGACACGTCGTTGACCGTGCGAGAAGACCTCCAGGACGAGATAGCCGGCGGCCGAGGCGAGCAGTGCGCCCAGGATCAGGTATCCGGTCCGTCCCGTGCCGACGAAGAGCATCAGCAGCAGCGTCATGCTGAGGACGATGAAGAGGCCCAGGTCGCGTTGCAGCAGGAGCAGACCGGCGAGCAGGATCCAGAACAGTGCCAGGGGCAGTAGGGCGCGCAGCGGTGGTCGGGGGATGGAGGTTCGGCCCCAGTTGCCCAGACGTTTTCCGTGGCGCTCGATGAAGGCGGCCAGGAAGAGCACCACGGTCACCTTCAGCAGTTCGGTCGGCGTGACGAGTCCGGCCCCGTAGACGGCGCCCCGGTAGCGATGTCCGAAGACCAGCAGCACCGCGACCAGCGCCAGTGACACCCCGGCCCAGATCCACATCCAATCGGCGAGCCGCTCGTATCGGCCCCGCATCAGCGTGAGACACAGGGCCAGCATCAGCAGGATCCCGCCGGGGAGCAGATAGAGATCCGGCCTGGCGAGATCGTCGAATTGGATGCCGCCCATGCGGTACTGGGCCAGCAGGCCGAAGCCGGCCAAGAAGGCCAGGGTGCCGACGAGGATCTGATCACCCTGGAAGCGGGCCAGGACCAGGGTCAGATGCATGATCGTGAGCGATAGGGCGTAGATGCCCAGCGGCAGCAGTGCGTGCGCGTCCGGTGGATGTCCGTCGGCGTATCCGGAGCCGATGACCATCAGAAACCCGAGTCCGATCGTGAGTGCGCTCCAGATCAGGATTTGACGCTCCGGCCAACGCGCGAGCCAGGCGTCGATCAATGCGGGCATTGTCGGTCGAGAAGGATGGTTCGATTGCATCTCGGTTAGTGCAACCCCTGTTTGGCGCGAGCCGCCAACAGCAGATCGTGCGCAATGGGGGCGGCGACGGCCGAGCCGTAGCCGGCGCCTTCGACCAGAACCGCGATTGCGAGCGTCGGCCGTTGGGTCGGCGCGAATCCGACGAACCAGCTGTGCGAGTCGCCCTGCGGGTTCTGGGCCGTGCCAGTCTTACCGGCGATCGCGAGGTTCGGATCATCGATGCTGCGTGCCGTACCCTCGGTGACCACGGTGCGCATCATGGCCCCGAGCCGGTCGGCGGTGTCCTTGCTCATGAAACGCGCCAGTGCCTGAGGCGGGTCCTTGTCGATGAGGCGTGGTCTGGCCGCGACTCCTTGGTCGGCGATGGCGGCCGTCAGCAGTGCCATGTACGCCGGTGTCACCAGGAGCGCGCCCTGTCCGATCGCCAGTTGGGCCAGCCCGTAGCGGTCCTTGGGCGAGAGTCGCGGCATCTGGCCGGTGCGCATTCGATAGCTCCCGTAAGGCGTCTGATGCAGTGTGATTTGGCGATCCATGAGGGTGCGTTTGCCGAAGCTGCGAAAATCCTCGTGTCCTTCTAGCACGCCGAGCTTGGCGAAGAAGACATTGGACGAGCGCGCCAGGGCATGGGTCATGTCGATGCGGCCATGTCCTCTCCAGATCGATCCGTGCTTTTGGGCGTTGTAATACTCGTGATCGCGAATCTTGGGATAGCGCGACGAGGTGGTGTAACCATCCGCCGGACAGTCGATGGTGTCGTTGAATCCCCGCTCCAGCGCCATGGCGGCGACCGCGATCTTGAAGGTGGATCCCGGCGGATAGAGTCCCTGGGTGGCGCGATTGAGCAAGGGGGCGCTCGGATCCTGGTTCAGGAATAGCTCGGACGAGATGCGGTTTGGGTCGTAGGAGGGCACGCTGGCCAGGACCAGGATGTCCCCGTTGTTCGGATTCATGAGGACGACCGCGCCGCGCCGCTGACCGATGCGCTCGACGGCCATGCGTTGCAGTTCGGCGTCCAGCGTCAGGCGCAGGTCCTGGCCGCGCGGACGCTGGACGCCCCCGACGATCTGACGTCCCAGCTCGCCCCAGCCGCTCAGATCGGCCGGCGCACCGCCGTTGAGATGGACCGTCGCCACCGCCTCCATACCGGTTGCCCCGAATCTGGGCTGGCTGTATCCGACCACCGGCGAGAAGACCGGTCCGTCCGGATAGAGCCGATAGACCTTGCCCTGGATCTCCTCGCTGTAGGCCAGCACCTCGCCGTTGCGGTCGAGGATGCGGCCGCGCTGGATCCAATGGGCTGGATTGAATTCGCGCCGGTCGTGCAGTTGCATGAAGGCGATGAACTGGGGCCGCAGCATGCCGGTCAGTTGCCAGCTGGCCTGGTAGAGAAGCAGTCCACCGAACAGCAGGGTCAGGATCAGCATAGGCACGCGAAAGGCGCCCTTGGGTTTGGCGAGATGGCGCAGTTGGGCCTGGTCGCGCAGCTCGAACAGCTGTTTGAGCAGAAAGAAGACCGCCATGAAAAAGAAGATATGGAGCGCCAGCCGCAGGCTGGGCCAGAGTGCGGGATCGAGCGGCGGGGTCATGGGACGCTCGGTCTGAATCCGGATCCGGGTGTCGCGGGCAGATGGATCCAGCCGCCCTTCGCGCTCGGTGGCGTGCCCAGATCCTCCGCCAGCCAGTTTGCCGTCGCGAGCCCATGCGGGAGGCTGTTGCCGATAGCGGCGGCGAGCTGGACGGTGGGCCAGAGTCCGGCGGCGCTCTCGACCAGGCTGGTGACGACGACCTCGATGTGGGCCGCCTCGGCCCGGCGTGCGAGCGACAGGGTGCGGGTCAATCCGCCGAGCGCGGCCGGTTTGATGACGATGCGTCGTACCCCGAGCGCGGTTGGATCCAGGTCGTGACCCAGACCCTGGATGGATTCGTCGCGCGCCAGCGGGAAGGGAACGCGTGTCTGGAGCGCCGCGAGCGCTTCGGGCGTCGGGTCGTGCAGCGGCTCCTCTATCGACTCGATCGGGAGCCCGATCAGTGCATCCAGCATTCGCTCGGCCTCCGTCCGGGTCCAGGCCCCGTTGGCGTCGAGCCGCAGACGGATTCCGGGGGGAATCTGACGGGCGTATTCGCACAGACGGGCAATCTCCTCGTCCAGCTGGCCCAGCCCGACCTTGAGCTTGATGACCTGGAAGCCGTGCTCGGCGGCGCCGACGAGGTCCGCCGGCGTGACCCTATCGATAGGCCCCAGCATGGCGTTGACCGCGACCCGGTCGGCCGAGGGTGGGGAGAGATGCTGTCCGAGAGGAATCCCTGCACGCTGGCTCGCCAGGTCGGCGAGCGCGCAATCGAGGGCGAATCGGGTCGCCGGCGCGCTGGCCAGATCGACCTCGAACCGTTCCAGAAGCCTGTCGGTCGAATCGCCTGATACCGTCGCTCCGATGCGGTCGAGGATGCTGGAGGCCGCCTCCTGGGTCTCGGTGCCGGCGGCCGGCAAGGGCGCGCAGTCGCCGAAACCGACGAGCCCCTCGGACTCCAGACGAACCAACCAGCCGCGACGCCGATCGAATCCGCCCTTGGCGCTCGACCAGGGTTGGCGCAGCGGCAGGTCGTAGGCCTGGATCTGGACCCTGTCGATCAAGCGATCAGAAACCCGATGATCATGAGCACGACCAGCGCGGCCTGGTAGAGGGCCGTCTGTGCGAGTTGGACGTTCAGCGCCTCACCGCTCGCGCCACGGAAGAGCCGGGTGCTCAGAACGATAGCCAGCGGCAGCGCCGCGAGCAGCGGCCAGCCGGCCCCGGGCAGCCCGGCTTCCATGAGGATGGGAACCGGCAGCAGAAGGAGCGCCGTATAGAGCAGACGGGCGCCTGGACGGTCGAGATAGTGACAGAGTGTGCGGCGCCCGGCGGCGCGGTCGGTGTCCAGGTCGCGATAGTTGTTGACCGTCAGCACGGCCGCCGCCGGCAGGCCCAGCGCGAACCCGGCAAGCAGCGGCATCCAGCCGAAATCGAGCGTCTGCAGATAATAGGTACCGCCGACGGCCGCCATGCCGAAGAAGACGAGCACGAAGAGTTCGCCATAGGGCCCATAGGCGATGGGGCGCGGTCCGCCGGTATAGGCATAGCCGGCGGCGAGCGAGGCGAGTCCGACCGCGAGAATCGGCCAGCCGCCGTGCATCAGCAGGACGAGTCCGATCAGAAAAGCGAGGGCGAACATCAGATGCGCCGCCATCTTCACCTGGCGGGCGGTGAACCAGCCCTGTGCGGTGGCGCGCGGGGGACCGAGCCGTTCCTCGGTGTCGGTTCCACGCTCGAAATCGGAGGCGTCGTTGTAGAGGTTGGTCCCGATTTGGATCGCCACCGCGCCCAGCAGGGTGCAGAGTGCAATCCAGAGGGACAGGGATCCGGTCTCTGCGACCGCGAGCGCGATGCCTGCGACGACCGGGGTCACCGTCAGCGGCAGCGTCTTGGGGCGTGCCGCCGCGATCCAGCGGGTCAGCAGCGGCGGCATGTGCTGGTGTTGGTCAGGCAGGCTGGCCTCTTGGGTATTGGTCATGATGCGTCGGGTGGAATGTTGGTTTGAACCGCAAAGGCGCAAAGGGCACGAAGGAGAGATCCGGTTTCAAGGTTCCGGGCGGTCATTCCTGGGATCGCCGAGTGGAGGATGTCTCATTCTATTCTTTGCGTCCTTCGCGCCCTTGCGGTTAATCGGTCTCTCTTCAGGGACGTCTCGGGAACTTGCCGAAATCTGGCGGGCGCTTTTCGAGGAAGGCGTTGCGACCTTCCTGTCCTTCGGCGGTGGTGTAGAAGAGCGCGGTGGCGTTCCCAGCCAGCTCCTGGATGCCGGCGAGTCCGTCGGTATCGGCGTTGAAGGAGGCCTTGAGGATGCGTAGCGCGGACGGCGAGAGTCGGTTCATCTGGCGGCACCAGTCGACCGTGACCGCCTCCAGTTCCGCCAGCGGGACGACGGTGTTGACCAGGCCCATGTCGAGCGCCTCCTGGGCGTCGTACTGACGACACAGGAACCAGATCTCCTTGGCCTTCTTGAGCCCCACGGTGCGGGCCATGAGTCCGGCGCCGAATCCGCCGTCGAAGCTGCCGACCTTGGGGCCGGTCTGACCGAAACGGGCGTTGTCGGCGGCGATGCTCAGGTCGCAGATGAGATGCAGCACATGACCGCCACCGATCGCATAGCCCGCGACCATGGCGACCACCGGCTTGGGCAGCGTGCGGATCTGGCGCTGCAGCTCCAGGACGTTGAGATGTTCGACCCCGGCCTCGTCCTTGTAGCCCTCATGGCCTCGGATACGTTGGTCGCCGCCCGAGCAGAAGGCCAGATCGCCGGCACCGGTCAGGACGATGACCCCGATCTCCGGGTCCATGTGCGCCCGATGGAAGGCATCGATCAGCTCGCGCACCGTCTGGGGGCGAAAGGCGTTGCGCACCTCGGGACGGTTGATGGTGATCTTGGCGATGTGTTCCGCCCGATGGTAGAGGATGTCCTCGTAGCTGCAATCCGGGTGGCTTTCCCACTGAATGGGGGCAAGCTCCGAGCCAGCCTGATCCCCGGTTCGCTGCATCTGATCTGATTCCACCGAAAAACCTCGTCGATTGGTGAAGCCGAGTGCGGGCGTTCTTAAACGCTCGCCTGTTTGATGTTCTGTGTCGTCAGCCGGCGAGACGCGACCAGAAGTCGCGGTGGATGCGTCGGCTGAGGTCGCCGTCGAGCCGCACTTCGATGACCCCGGCGTTGCCTTCGCCATCGGTCAGGGACTGGGTCAGCGCTTGGCGGAAGCCCGCTGCGTCATCGACCGTCCGATGGACGATGCCGAAGGATCGGCTCAGTGACGCCAGATCGACATCGACCGGCGTGCGCCAGAGGCGCTCGAAGTCGGGGAGCCCGTGCTGGGGCAGGTAGTCGAAGATACGGCCGCCGCCATTATTGATGAGGATGCAGGGGCGGTCGAGTCCTTGCAGCAGCGCCAGTCCGCTCAGGTCGTGGAGGAAGGAGAGATCGCCCAGCAGGGCGGTGGTCGGAACGCCTCCGGCGTTGAGACCGGCGAGCGTCGAGGTCTGGCCGTCGATCCCGCTGGCGCCGCGATTGCCGAACAGGTGCAGAGGCTCGGCGCGGGTGCCCGACCAGGTGTCGATTTGGCGGATCGGCATCGAATTGGCGCACAGCAGGCCCTCTCCGGCCGGCAGATGTTCCAGCAGATCGCGAATCAACTGGGCCTCGCACCAGGGCGACTCGGACAGATAGGCGTCGATCAAGGCGTCGAGATCGCTTTCCTCTCGGATCCAGCTCGCTAGCCAGCCGTTGTCGGCAGCTGGATGATCCGAGTCGGCGATCCAGCGGCAGACGGCGCCCGGATCGGTATGGATACGCATTTTGACGTCGTGATTGGGGTCGCTCCATCCGGCCCCAGGGTCGACCAGATAGGTCGGAAGATCGGTCAGCCAGGTCAGCAGCGTCTTGGAGACGGGGACGCGTCCGAACCTCAGCACCCAGTTCGGCCTCAAGGTCTCGGCGGTCGTCGGGTCGCGCAGCAGGCTGTCGTAACGGGCGATGCGGTGCTCTGGGCCTGGACCGAAGCGCAGCCCCGAGAGAGGGTCGCAGAGCACCGGGACGCTGAGCCGCTCGGCGCAGCGCCAGAGCGCCTCGGCCGACTGGGGCGACCAGATGCCCGGTCCGCAGCAGATGAGTCCGCGTCCGCTCAGATGCGATGCCAGATCCCGAACGGACGTGGGGATTGGAATATCCGATTCCGGCTCCTTGCATGGAGAGGGGCAGGCCGGGATCGCCAGTCGCTGGGGCTCGCAGCCCACGTGCGGGACCAGTGGCTCGCGAAACGGCAGGTTGAGATGCACGGGTCCAGGCCAGCTGCCCTGGCTCACGGCAGCGGCGCGGGCGCCGAGCGCGCGGATCATCTTGAGCGCGGCTGGTCCTTCCTCGGCCGGGCCAGGATCGTGGAACGCGCGCACGAAACCGTCGAACAAACGGCTCTGGTCGAGCGTCTGGTTGGCGCCCCATCCGCGCAGCTCGGGTGGGCGGTCGGCCGAGAGCAGGATCAGCGGGATCTCGGACTGGGAGGCCTCCATGACCGCTGGCATCCAGTGACCGGGCGCACTGCCGGAGGTGCAGACCAGTCCGACTGGACGGCCCGAGGCGCGCGCCAGGCCCAGCGCGTAGAAGGCCGCGCTGCGCTCGTCGAGGATGGGGGTGAGTTCCAATGCCGGATGGCGCTGCCCGGCTAGAATCAATGGGGTCGAGCGCGATCCGGGCGAGAGGACAAGGCGGCGCATGCCGCCGTCCGCCAGTCCGTCGAGCAGGGACAAAGCCCAGCGCAGATTGCGGCAGCCAAGATCCGCTGTTTCTGTCATGCGGGACTCAGGCGAACTGGAGCGCGGTGGATATGGCCGCGAGCTTGTGACCCGTTTCCTGCCATTCGGCCATGGGGTCGGAGCCGGCGACGATCCCGGCGCCGGCGAACAGATCGGCCACGCGGTCGTCGATGCGGGCGCAGCGCAGCAGCACCCAGAGCTCGCCGGTCAGGTCCGGCTCCACGATGCCGGCCGTGCCCGTGTACCAGCCGCGTTCGAGCGGTTCGTGCTCGCGCAGCCAATCGTGCGCCTGCTGTCGCGGCTGACCGTTGGTCGCCGGTGTCGGGTGCAGCAGATCGGTGAGACGGAAGACGTCGACGCCCGGATTCAGCCGGCCACGGATGATGCTCCAGAGATGCTGGGCATTGTTGAGCTGCATGATGCGCGGGCCGTCGGGCGGTTCCACGTGGCTGCAGCAATGGGTGAGCGCCTCGGCGACGGCGTCGGCGACCACGCGCTGTTCGCGCAGATTCTTTTCGCAGTGCTGCAGGTCGCGGGTGATCTCGGCGTCCAGATCGGCATCCTCGGCGCGGCAGGCGGTGCCGGCGAGGGCGTCGGCCTCGACCCGGTCGCGGCGCTGGGTGAATAGACGCTCGGGTGTGGCGGCGACGAAGCTGGCCCCATGCAGACGGATGTTCACCACCTGGCAGGAGGGGAAGAGATAGGCCAACGCGGCGTTCAGCCGGGTCAGGTCGAAACGTCGGTGTCCCCGCAGCCGCAGGCGGCGCCAGAGCACGACCTTTTCGAAGCGATTCTGGTCGATCTCGTCGAGCGCGGTCAGTACCAATTCGCGCCAGTCGTCCTGGTCCGGCGTGCTGTCGCCTGGGTCCAGATGGGCCTGGGTGAGCGGGTCCTGGGCCGGGACGTCGAGCAGCGGCACCACGCTGTCGAGCAGTGGCTCCCAGCGGGTCAGCAGCGCGTCGAGCGTCGACGGCAGCGAGGTGGTGAGCACCAGGGCCGCCTGTCCGGCGTGGGAGATGAGCGCCAGCTCGGGCAGCCAGAAAATGGCGTTCGGAAGATCGCTCTCTTCCGACCGGGATGGGTTCGGGGATGCGGCGAGACCGAGCATGCCGAACCCTGAGAATCCTGTTTCATCGGGGTCGACGTGCTGCCAATTGGCCGCCACCGCGCGTGCCTTCGCCCGGAGGATGTCGAGCCGCTTCGGCCCCTCGGCGCGCCATTCCCCGGCGATGCCATAGCCGGCGCGCAGGTCGCCGCGATGGCTGTGCGCGAACAGGAATCGAGGACCGGCGATGTCGGGTGCGTGGGTCAGACCGTGGGGAAGTTCGAGGATGATCGAGGCGTACCCCCCGTCTCGATCGAGCGGAAGCGAAGCGACGGTCTCGCGTAGACGAGCCTTGAGTTGCTCGAGGACTTTGAGCGGTTGCAGCATGAGTCGGTGGTGAGTGCGGGATAATGGGGGCCCCGGCGCGAGCGCGCCGTCCGGTGTGGGGACGGCGCGGCCATGGAGGAGCCTGCTTGGGGATCAGGCAACGAGTTTACTGGAGCGAGGCCCAAAAACGTGCGATGGCGTCGGCAGTTTCGGCCGGTTTATCCCATTGAGGCAGTCCTCGGGTCGGACCGACGCGCTCGGCGCGCCAGTTCGGATGACGGCCGAGGAAGTCCGGCAGCTCGTGGAAATCGATGTTCGGATCCTTGTCATAGATCACCAGCACGGGCTGGGTCAGCGTGTCGTACAGCGTCTCGGATGCCTTCGGGGTGAAGAGCTGGCCCGACAGGAAATAGAGCGGTGCGAACTTGGCGCCGGGCTGGTGCGTGGTCGCATAGGCATAGTCGACGAGCTCCGGCGGTACGGGACCGACGAAGGCCTGTTTGTAGAAGAAGCGAATGCTGGGGCGCGTGGTCAGCAGGCCATAGAGTCCGTCGTTGATGCCAGGGACGCTGAGGAATTTGTAGGCGCGCTCGGCCGCCGCTCCGGTAGGCAGACCTCGGATGTTGAAGCCGGTGGGCGAGATCAGGGCCAGCGATTTGACCAGCTCGGGCTTCTGCGCGGCCACCTTGGCGGAGAACTCGCAGCCGAGCGAGAAGGCCGCCAGGTCGCAGGGTGTCTTGACGACGCCTTCCAGGAAGTCGCTGATGGCGCCGGCGTACAGTTCGGGCGAATAGCGGCGTTTGCTGCGATCCGCGCGTCCGAAGCCGGGCAGGTCGAGCGCGTAGACCGGACGCTGCGAGCGGAAATGATCGAACAGCGGCTTCATCTCGAAGGCGCTGGGCGCGGCATTGATGCTGTGGATCAGGACCAGCGGGCGTCCCGCGGCGCTGTCGTCGACGTAATAGTGGATCCGTCCGGCGGACTGGCTGACGAAATCGTGGCTCGCGGCGTCGATGGCGCTGGCGAGCGGGGAGGATCCAGGTTTGGCTGGGTCTGCGGCGGAGTCGATGGCGGAGTCCATTTCGTAATACCTCATTTGAGTTCGGTTCTGGGTCGTTCGCGGTGCGCGCCGCGCCGATCCAATGGAATCGGGGCGCGGATGTGCTGGTCAGCCATTTGAATCGGATCGGCTGCGCAGGTTCCTGTCGGTCAGGATTTCTGGGGACTTGCGTGTTTCGACGCTCATTCTGCCAGTCGCCGGGGCTGAGGCTGCATCTCAAGCAAAATCAATAGACTGCGTTCGCGAATCGGGCTTTCCGTGGCGCCAGACATCAAAGGTGTTCGACTGCGATGAAATACGACCGATGTCAGATTCGATCGACGGTTCCATGTCGAGCCAAGTTTACAGCGGTCTTGGCTGCTTGTCTGGCGTTGACGGGGTGTTTCGGTCCGGCGCTCCAGGTCGAACCGGGACAGCCGAGGGTCGATGCCGTGGCGAAGACCGTGCGTTTCGGGGCGACCGCGATCGAGGTCGAGACGGGGGCGATCGCATCGCGCACCGGCTGTGCGCTGGACTACAGCCTCTATCGTCCCGACGCAGCTCGGACGGGGGATCTGGTGATTCTGGGGCACGGCTTCCTGCGCAGCCGAGACCGCATGGCGGGATTGGCCGAGTCGCTGGCCGAGACTGGGTTGAGGGTCGCCACGCTCGATTTCTGCAACGTTCGACCCTGGGATGGCAGCCATGTCCAGAACGGGTTCGATATGATGACGCTGGCGGATGCCCTGGGCGCCAAACGGGTCGTCTATGCCGGATTCTCGGCCGGGGCCTTGGCCGCGCTGGTCGCCGGACGCAACGATCCGCGCGCACTGGGTGTGGTGACCCTGGATCTGGTCGACGCCGACGGGGTCGGGCGGCGCATGGCGGGGGGAATGGCGCGTCCCCTGATCGGTCTATTCGGCGATCCATCCTCCTGCAATGCCTACAACAACGGCCTCGCCGTCTATGCGGTTGCGACCCAGGCGCGCATTCGGCGTTTCAGCGGTGCGGATCATTGCGACTTCGAGTCGCCCACCGACTGGCTCTGCCGGCTGATCTGCGGTCGTTCGAACGCGAACGGCGCCGCTCGTGGCGCCGTTCTGCGTGCGGCGACCGATGCGATCCGATCCCTGATCGCGCCTGGCTAGTCGTTGGATCCGCTCTGGGCGCCCTCATCCCCTGACGCCAGCTCCTCGGCGATGTCGACCTTCTCCAGCTCGGCGGCACGCTCGGGCGTATAGCCCAGTTTGGCGAAGTCCATGATGCCGTTCGGTGAGTGACAGTCGGTGCATTCGCGTCCCGCGCGCTGGATGCCATGGTTCACCATCAGGGTTCCCATCTGGCGCATCCAATGAGGTTCGACGTTGACCAGCTTGCCGTCGACGACGGGATAGGTGGTCTTCCAGCCGTTGGTGACGCCGAAATAGGCCATGAATTCGTTCATCATGTAGAGCTTGAAGGGCTCCTGATACATGCGCTGGACGATGGGGTCCTGCACCGCCTTGACCACTGCGGCCTTGGTGTCGCCCGTCTCGTAGTAGGTCTTGTAGTCGAAGGGCAGGATCATGGCCCCGAAGGGTCCCTGGTTCGACATGTCCTCGTACATCATCGCGTTGAAGAGCTTGAAGGGATAGATGCGGCTCTCGCCCTCATTCATCGGGGCGCGCAGGTTGTCCCGGACCATGGCCTCGCGCTTCTTCAGCATGTCCGGCGTGAGCTGCGACAGCGGGTTCGTGGCGATCTGAACGTAGCGCTCGACGTCGATGTCCGGATACTGCTGTTTCAGCTCGACGGCCTTGGCGCGCACGGCGGCGACGACCTCGGGATCGTCGATGTGCGCGATCTGTTGCATCAGCGGATTGTAGACGTCCGATCCGTTCGGATTGTTGCCCAGTGCGTTGGCCAGGAAGGTCCCGTTGCCGTTGAACCAGAGGAAGGTGAAGCCCTTGCCGGGTGCGCCGGATCGATAGATGTCGGTCGGCTCCCAGATGCCTTCCTCGGCGTTCCAGGTCGGGTGCACCCAGTCGCGCAGAACGACGTTGTCCGGCTGGAGTTCCTCGATGTGGCAGGTCTCGCAGGCCAGGCGGGCGATGTGTCCGTTCAGCAGCGCCTTGTGCTCGGAGTTGTTGTGCGGAGCCCGGGAATGGCAGCTCTCGCAGGAGACCTCCTTGCCGGGGAGGTCGTTTGCGACCAGATCGACGCCTTTGCGCCCGCGCGGGATCTTGTGGCCCTCGGGACGATGGCAGTCGGTACATTGCAGCCCGGCGGCGGCATGGGCGTCGTCTTGAGGACTGAATGGATTGCCGCGCTTGGCACCGCGATGCAGGATGCGTTGGTGCTCATAGCCGTTCTGCTGGGCCGCCGCGTTGTGGACGTAGGTGTCGCCGCCCATGTTGTGCTGGTGACAGCGCAGACAGTTCTCGGAGCGGATCGGGCCGACGGTCAGCGCGGCGCGCATGCTGCGGTCCTGATCCCAGCGCAGCCCGTGCGCGTCGCGGATGACGACACGACGGTTCATGTCGTATTGGGTCGAGTGACAGATGAGACAGTCGATCCCCTCCTTGGCCTCGTCGGGCACGTCGCCGATCGGCATCATCTTCTCGGTCGCGGGCTGGTAGTTGCCGCCGATGTGGCACTGGCCGCAGCCCTCGCTGCGGAGCTGGGGTTCGATCCTGCCGTCGTGCTCGGGCTTGGCCGTGACCAGAGCGGCCCAGCCGGTCCAGGTGAAGCTCCCAGGAATGCCGCAGGCGCGGTCGATCTTGCCGACGGGGATCTTGTGCACGCCGCTGTTGACGCGGCGACCGTCATAGCCGTAGGTCGAGAATCCGCCCGAGTTGCTCTGGAATTTGAAGTGCACCGAGTTGACGATGTCGTCGAGTGTGTTGACGGTCGAGACGCTGCCGTCCGGGTGATCGATCTTGATGGTCGCGTGACAGGTCAGGCAGGTGTCCGGCCCTGCGTAGCGCCGGATGCCCGCGTCGCGGAAATATTTGATGTGCGAAGGTTCGGCGTCGCGCACCACCGACTCGGTGCCCATCAGTATCTCGATCTTGACCTGGCGCGCGAACGGCGCCTGGTCGGTTTCGACGATCGAGTCGGCCTTGCGATAGCGCGCCTCCCGGCTGAGATCCGTGGCGAGCGCCTCGAATTCGGCGTCGGTGAGCGTCTTGCTGCTGTCGTAGGTCAGTCGGGCGTTGGTCTCGCCGACATAGGACTCGAACATCAGCGGGTAGAGCAGTTTGTAGGCCAGCGTCAGGGCGATCAGCACCAGTGCCACGATCAGGAGTCGACGTCTGGCGGGTGTGGAGAGCAGATTTTGGAGCGGTTTCATGGGCGTCACTCTTGATGATTCCAGCCAAGGCGGTCGCACTCGGATGTCCGGGGAGGCGAGCGCCTATCCCTCCGTTTCCTGATGCGAGTCGCGGTGCCATCCGGTGAGCATGGCGCGCATGTTCGTCATCACCGTCTCGCCGGTCGTGATGATATAGAGATGGACCAGCAGAAAGAGCACCAGCAGATAGGCGATCGTCAGGTGCGACATGGCCACCACCCAGACGCTGCCGATGCCGAGCAGGGTCTCGGGCAGGTAGACCGAGAAGAGAAAGGCCCAGCCGCTGATGATCAGCAGTGGCATCAGCAGATACATGACCCCGATGTAGGTGATCTGCTGCAGTGTGTTGAGCTTGGCCTCGGCGCTCGGATGGAAAGGATGGGGTGCATTCTTGAAGATGCCGTAGCCGTAATAGAGGCTCTGCGCGATCAGTCGCCCGATGAACCCCTTCAGCTGGACATGATAGTGGCGGCCATTGGTGGAGGTCAGGTTGCCGATGACGAAGCCGATCCAGCCGATGGTCAGCAGGATGCCCGCGGTGTTGTGGACCGTGATCGCCGTCTGGAAATCCAGCAGCAAAACGGCGCCATTGAAGTGCATGCTCGCGCCGGAATACATGAGCGTCAGAAAGAGCAGGGCATTGATCCAGTGCCAGATGCGCACCCAGCGGGCGTAGAGATAGAGCTGGCTCATGCTTGATCCTCCTTCGAGCGCCGATGCGCCCGGTAACGTCCGTAGCCGTGGGCACCGAGAACGAGCAGGGTGATGCCGATGATGGCCAGTGCCAGACGGTCGATCAGTGGGCTGCGGCTCATGCCGACGACATAGGCCTCGTTGAAGACGGCCTTCGATACCCAGCCTTGGTTCGCCAGATCTGTCTCGGATCGGTACTGATAGAGACGGTTCAGCAGCTGCGGCTTCTTGGAATGACAGTTGACGCAGTCGCGATTGCTGTCCTTCCCCGCGAGGATCTGGTGAGACACCGTCTGGCCGTCCTCGGACACGGGGGTGTGGCAGTCGAGGCAACGCACCGACTCTTGGTGCTTCTCCCGATTCGGTAGCCAGGTATGCGGATCGCGCAAGGGGTCTTGCACTTTGGTATGACAGGAGAGACAGATCGCGTTGTCGGCTCGGACGATCTGGGCGATGTCCTCTCCGACCTGCGAGTTGCGGAAGGCGTGCGGATCGTGACAGCTATGACAGCTGAAGCCCGCGACCTTCGGATCGTCCGAGGTGGCGTGGACGCTGTGCTCGAATTCCTCGTCGATGGTCTCGAATCGGTACAGACGTTCGGCTGCGTCGTCCTGACCCTCGTGGCAGCGGACGCACGACAGTGACTCGTTCTTCAGACGTTGCGGATGCGGGTAACGCTCGAAGTCGGGAGCGTGACAGTCGGAGCAGGCGAGTTCTCCATGCGCCGAATGCGACAGGGCCTTGGGGTCGATCGAGAGGTCGACGATCTTGCCTGTCTCCGGATCGCGGTAGGCAAGTGTCGTCATCTGGTGACAGCGTAGACAGGCCTTGTTGTCGGCCGTCTCCGATCCTGCGCACGCCACATGCGTTCCGACCAGACCCGAAAGGATCAGAAACCACCCGGCGGCCAATGCCGGCGCCGTCCATTTGAGTCTGGAGTCGATGTTGCGGTCGCTCATAACCCCTCTTGTTCGCATGGATCGCGTTCTCTCTTCGGGAATCATTCGGCCGTTTCGCCGCGCCTCGGCGCCACCTTTCTCTGGGCCTTGTCCGGGATGCCGACGCATCGCATCCTGGGCGTGCTGGTGCCGCTCCTGATATGGCTGAGCCGGGTCTAGGAGCGCCAGTTTAACAGCTAAATCGACGGCCCTTTGGGATCCTCCGACGGATTGCGTTGACGCCTATTTGGCCGTTGAAGGTTTCGGGAAGGATGGGACGTGCGAATCGATCCAGTCGAGGCAATCTCGATCCGCCTTCAGTCGGATCATGGCGGAACGGATGTCGCGGGGGGCAGGGGGATCCGGCCGGTCTCGCCGTGGGCGAACCGGCCACTAGGGTTTGAACGTGGCGAACTGCAGGCTATTGGGCCGGAGGTGCCATTCGTTGCATCATCTGCTGACGATGCTGGGCCTGGGCCGCAGCGAACTCCTGCTGGCTGACCTGACCGTTACCGTCCAGGTCGATCGCTCCGAACTCGGGCGCGTTGCCCAGATTGCGCATCGGATAGCCTTGCTGTGAGCGTTCGGCGATGCGGTTGGCTCGGGCCTGGTAGAACTCCTGCTCGGTGAGGTTACCGTCGTGGTTCAGGTCGAAGTCGGCGAAGGCCGGCATGTTGCGTCCCATGCCCATTCCGCGTCCCATTCCAGGACCCATCCCCGCGCCGGGTCCCATGCCTGGTCCGCGACCGTAGCCGGGACCCATTCCGCCGCCAGCGCCGGGGCCCATGCCCATTCCGGGGCGGTTCTGCATGCGGGCTTGGCGTCCGGCGGCAAACTCGTCGGCGGTCATGCGCCCGTCACCGTTGGCGTCGAAATCGGCGAAGCTCGGTGCGCTCGCCGCGCCGCGCATCGGTGCGCCAGCGGCGGCCATGGCCGCCATGCGTTCGGCCCGTGCGGCGTCGAATTCCTGCTGCGAGACCGTGCCATCGCCGTTTCGATCGAAATCACCGAAGGTCATGGGTCCGCGCGGCATCCCTTGGGGCTGGGCCAGGGTGGGCAGCACATAGCCGCTTGCCGCGATGGCGGCTGAAATCAGCAAGGTGCGAGTCATCTGTTTCATCGTTGCTCTCCGTCGGGTTTGGCTGCCGTCGGCTGGTCGAGGCGTCTGTGGCCCCAGGCCGGCACGACGGACGCGCTCAGGGGTTCAGCGTGTCTAGCATTGCAGTCGCTGCATCCATTTTCGTTGACATCTCACCATTCGTCTGTGCGAGTTTAATCCTCCCAGGCTCCGAAGTTGGGGATCCTGACCCGATGCTCGTTGAAGTCGCCGTCGGCGGCGCCTTGGTGGCATTTGTTGCACTGGCTGAAGCTACCGACGTCTGGGTTGCCGGTGACCATCCGTGCCGGAATCTCATCGTGCTTGCGCAGGAAGTAGGGGGTTTGGGTGATGCGCGGCAGGCTCTCGGTTTGGCCGCCAGACGCGTTGGCCGAGGCGACAGCAAAGGCGCGCGAACGGGTTCGGCCGCTGGTATCGGCCGCGTTCTGGGTCAGATAGGTGCTGAGTTCGAGCACCAAGGCGTCGGGCAGCGAGGCGTCATCGCCATAATGGTCTGCCAGTGCCGCCGGGTTGACGATCTGCGCCCATGACTGGGCCGGAAGCAATCCCGGCTGATAGGCCATATGACAGGATCCACACTCTTCGGTATAGGTCGGATTGGTGTTGGGCGCGATGTCCGATCGCGATCCGAACCAGCCTTCATGGCGTTCGTGGCGCCAACCGTGACGATCGTCATCATCGTCGTCGTCGCTGAAGGCCAGACCCGCGCCGCCGAGCGACAGGGCCCCGAGCGTGAGCAGCAGTGCGATCTTGGGTGTCTTCATGTTTCGATGTCTATGCGTGGCTTGCATGGGGTTCGGTCTCTTTGAGGCTGGTGTGAATCGGGTCTGGTGTTCACTGCGTCTTGATGTAGGCGATGAAGTCGGCCTTCTCGGTCTCCGAGCATTCGCGTCCGAGCGTCCAGCGGCAGTTGCGCAGCAGCCACTTGGCGATCTTCTTTTCGTCGGTCAGGCGCTGCGGGTTGACCGAGGGCGCCATGGGCTCGATCGTCTTTCCGGTATTGACTTGGCGGCCCGGCTGGGTCAGGTCCGTGCCGTGACAGGTCGCGCAGCTGCGTGTCTCGGATCCGTCCGGGGCCGGGTACTCCTTGGTCCAGCCCGCCGCGCCTGCGGCCGGGTCGGCGGCGAGCAGTGCCGCAGGAGCGGACAGGGTTCCGGCGGCGATGAGCGCGATGAGGGTCTGTTTGCCGACTTGGGTGAAGTGCTTCATTGACTCTTGTCTCCGTTTGAGTGGGGTGAACGCTTGAGCCCGTTGAACATGGACGCAACGAGGTTCTCTCGATGCTCCAGGCTGGAGAAGATGACTCCGGCGATGTGGGCGATAATCAGGACCAGCGTGAGATTGGCGAAAAAGGCGTGAACGTCTTCGAGACGGTGCGCGGTGGCGTTCGAGACGCCGCGCATGAGGTCGGCCAGGGGGCCGGCGAATTCCTGGGCGCCGAAGAGCGCCAGCCCGCTGAGGCCGGTCGCTGCGACCGCGATCAGGAGCGCAACCACCATGGCGCCGCCGGCGGGGTTGTGACCCAGATAGCGCGGTGCGCGCCATCGCAGCGCATCCCTCAGATAGGCGAGGGTCTGGCGTGGTCCGCGCACGAAATCGGCGAAACGCGCATGCCGGGTTCCGACGAACCCCCAGAGGATGCGCGTCGTGACGAGACCCAGAATCAGGTAGCCGGCCCAGACGTGCAGATCGAGGATCTCGTCCTCGACGAGGTAGGCGGTGGCGAAGCCGGCCACCAACGACCAATGGAAGATCCGCACCAGCGGATCCCACACCCGCGTGCGACCCGTCCGGTCGGTGCGGGTTTTGGTCTCATTGGCGATCGCGGCGGTCGTCATCATGCAGGGATCCTCCAGCGTTGCGGATTTCAGTGGTCGCCTGGCTTGGCGACCTCGATGCGCAGACTATCGAAGCGGCGCTGACCAAATCCTGTGAGCCCTTGTCAGCGATCTGTCAGCCGCCCTGGAGGCACAATGCCCGCCATGAAGACGCCAAACACATTTCGTCGTCGGTTTGTTCTGGGGCTGCTGGTCGTCTTGACGGTCATGCCGGTTCAGGCTGACCGCCATTGGGACGAGGATGAGAAGCACGATCACGAGCGCGCGCGTCATGCGCTGCGGCGGGGCGAGGTGCGTCCCATCGCCGAGATCCTCGCCAGCGTCGCGACCCAGGTGCCGGGCGAGGTGGTTGAGGTCGAGTTCGAGCACGAGCGCAAACGGGATCACGGCCCGCAGCGCTGGCGCTACGAACTCAAGATCATCGCGACCGACGGCCGCCTGTTGGAGGTCGAGGTCGATGCCGCGACCGGGCGGATCCTAAAGGTGGAGGAAGACTGATGCGCGTGCTCTTGGTCGAGGATGACGACCGGGTCGGCGATGCCGTCGAGGCCGTTCTGGAGGCCGGGGGCTTCGTCGTCGATCGCTCGCGCGACGGCGAGGACGCCTGGTTCAAGGGCGATACCGAACATTACTCGGCCGTCATTCTGGATCTGGGTCTGCCCGGCATGGACGGGCTCTCGGTGTTGCGCCGATGGCGCGCGGCCGGCCAGCGCATGCCGGTCCTCATCCTGACCGCACGGGGCGACTGGGGAGAGCGGGTCGAGGGGATCGATGCCGGGGCGGACGATTATCTGCCCAAGCCCTTCCGCATGGAGGAGCTGCAGGCCCGGCTGCGGGCGCTGATCCGCCGCTCGGCCGGACAGGCGAGCGCGCTGATCGAGATCGGCAAGACCATCCTCGACACGCGCCGCATGTCGGTCAGCGTGGATGGCGTTCCCATCCATCTCTCGCCTCAGGAATACCGCCTGGTCAGCTATCTGATGCAGCACGCCGGCCGGGTGGTGTCACAGCTCGAACTCACCGAGCAGCTCTATGCCCAGGACTTCGAGCGCGACTCCAACGCGGTCGAGGTGCTGGTTGGACGGGTGCGCCGCAAACTGGGCACGGATCTGATCCAGACCCGGCGCGGTTTCGGGTATCTGGTCGAGTTGGACGGCGAGTGACGCGCCGCTCGCTGCGGGTTCGGCTCTGGGCCAGCGCGGTCGCCTCGATCGGTGTGGCGCTGCTGGTCGCCGGTATCGGTCTGCTCACGCTTTTCGAACTCCACGTCGAGCGCCGCATTGGCGCCGAGCTGCGGGTCCAGCTCAATCAGCTGGCGGCCGCCGTCGTCATCAGGGCCGACGGTGGAGTGGAGTTGGAGCGCGAGCCGTCCGATCCGCGCTTCTCCCAGCCCCTGAGCGGCCTTTATTGGCAGATCGATGCACCGGAACAGCCGGGTTTGCTGCGATCGCGCTCGCTCTGGGATGGTCTCATTTCCTTGCCGACGGACGACCTGGACCCAGGGGTCGTCCATGCCCACGCCCTTCCAGGGCCGAACGGCAAGCCGCTTTTGGTGCGCGAGCGGCGCATCCTTCTATCCGGCTCTGGCCCCCAAACCTCGCTACGGCTCGCGGTCGGGATCGATCGTGCCGAGCTGGTTGCCGCGCGCGATGCCTTTGCGGCCGACATGCTGCCCTATCTGGGGCTCATCGTTCTGGTCCTGATCCTGGCGACCTTCGTCCAGATCCAGACCGGCCTGGCTCCGCTGGAGTCGGTGCGGCGTGGGCTCGGTGCCATCCGCTCAGGCGAGTCGCCGCAGCTCGCCGACGACTATCCCGACGAGGTCATGCCGCTGGTCGCCGAGGTCAACGCATTGCTCGCCGCACGCGCCCAGGCCGTGGAGCGTGCCCGCGCCTGGACCGCCGACCTGGCGCATGGTCTCAAGACGCCGCTCAGTGCGCTGGTCGCCGACGCCCAGCGTCTGCGCGAGTCGGGCAATCCGGCCCTGGCCGACGACCTTGAGCAGTTGGCCGAGTCCATGCGCCGGCGTGTGGAACGCGAGCTGATCCGTGCGCGGGTGCGCTCGGGCTCGTCCAGCCATCAGGCGCGGGTCGATGTCGTGGAGGCGACGCGCCGACTGCTGCGCACGCTTCAGCGCACTCCGAACGGCGAGCCTCTGGATTGGCAATTGGAGACGCCGTCTCACGTCATGGCGGCGCTCATGTCGGACGACCTGATGGAGTTGCTCGGAAACCTGCTGGAAAACGCCGCCAAATGGGCATCCGCTCGGGTGCGGGTGAGCGTGCGGGTCGAGCACTGGGTCGAGATCGAGGTCGGTGATGACGGACCCGGCGTGGCCGAGGATCAGCTGTCGCGCCTGGGGCAGCGTGGGCTGCGGCTGGACGAGCGCAAGGATGGCTCCGGGCTGGGGCTCGCCATCGTGCGCGACGTCGTCGACGCCTATGGTGGCGAGCTCAGCTTCGGCGCCGCCCCGGAGGGCGGTCTCATGGTGCGGGTGAGGTTGCCGGCGGTGGCCTGAGGTCAGGCCGATGGGGATGGTTTGACTCAGCCGTCCGCGTTGATCCGCGCGATCAGCTCGGCGAGGACCGGCTCGGCGCGGTCGTTCTCGACCTGGCAGGTTCCGGCCGCATGGTGTCCGCCGCCGCCGTACTGGAGCATCAGCTCGCCGATGTCGGTCTTGGAGCTACGGTCGAAGATCGACTTGCCGGTGGCGAAAACGGTGTTCTGCTGCTTCAACCCCCAGAGCACGTGAATCGAGATGTTGCACTGCGGATAGAGGGCGTAAATCATGAAGCGATTGCCCGCCCAGATGGTTTCCTCGCCCCGCAGGTCCAGCACCACCAGATTGCCGTGCACCTGGGCGCAGCGCTGGATCTGCTCCTTGAACTTGGCCTCCTGCTCGAAATAGAGCTCGACCCGCTCCTTGACGTCCGGCAGGGCCAGGATCTCGTCGATACCGTGGTTCTTGCAGTAGTCGATGAGATCCATCATGAGGTTGTAGTTGGAGATGCGGAACTCGCGGAAGCGGCCGAGTCCGGTGCGCGCGTCCATCAGGAAGTTCAGCAGCACCCAGCCCTCGGGATTCAGCACCTCGTCGCGATCGAATTGGGCCGAGTCGCCCTTGTCCACCGCCTCCATCATCTCGTCCCAGTCGCCGGGGAAGGCGTCGTGCCCGCCGTAGTGACGCCAGACGACCCGAGCCGCCGAGGGGGCGTCCGGGTCGATGATGTGGTTGTCGCGCTGGCCGACCCTCAGGGTCTCGGAGGCGTGGTGGTCGAAGGCCAGGTGCACGCCGTCCACATAGGGTAGATTGGTCGTGATGTCCTTGGCGTCGATCTCGACCTTGCCGTCCTGCATGTCCTTTGGGTGGACGAACTTGATCTCGTCGATCAGATCCAGTCTTTTGAGCAGCACGGCGCAAACCAGGCCGTCGAAATCGCTACGGGTGACGAGACGAAATTTCTGCTCGGACATGGGGGATGCCTCCGGCGGGGTGTGGACCAGGGTGTCGAGGCGCCATGATACCCAGCGCTTCAGCGGCTGAACAACAACAAGGTGTGACCGCGTGGAAAGATCCGCCAGGTTGATCCCGTCGGCCCGACGCCCCACGTTGCTGAGACCTCGCTCAAACTATCCCTGGAGTCGCAGTATGTTCCTCGCCATGAACCGGTTTCGCATCGCGCGCGGCCACGAAGAGACCTTCATTGAACTCTGGCGCAATCGCGAGAGCCATCTGGACCAGGTCCCGGGCTTCTTGCGCTTCCATCTGCTCAAGGGCCCGGAAACCGAGGAATACACCCTCTTCTCGTCCTTCAGCGAATGGGAGTCCGAGCAGGCATTCGAGGGTTGGACCCGCTCCGAGGCCTTCTGCACCGCCCATGCCAATGCCGGCAATACGCCGCGCGAAATCTATCTCGGACCGCCCGAGCTCGAACTCTTCAGTGCTGTGATCTGATACGGCTCAGCCGATCCACAGCGTCTTGGCGTTCAGGAATTCCTGGATGCCGGGTGCGCCCAGCTCGCGACCGTATCCCGAGTCCTTGATTCCGCCGAAGGGTAGGCGCGGATCGCTCTTCACCAGCCCATTGACGAAGGCCGCGCCGCACGCCATGGCGCGCGCGAAGCGTTCGCCGCGCGCCTGATCGCGGGTCCAGACGCTGCCGCCGAGTCCGAAGCGCGAGTCGTTGGCGATACGTAGCGCGTCCGCCTCGTCCTCGGCCCGGATGACGACCGCGACCGGGCCGAACAGCTCCTCCTCATAGGCCGGCATGCCCGGACCGACCTTGTCCAGCAGGGTCGGCTCATAGAACCATCCCGAGCGATCGAGCGGCTGGCCGCCGATCAGGAGTTCGGCTCCGGCCGCCAGGCTGTCCTGGACCTGCTGGTGCAGTTCGTCGCGCAGATCTTCCCGGGCCATGGGGGCGAGGGTCGTATGGGGGGCGAGCGGATCGCCCGGTTGCAGACCTTGGACGGCCTCGCGCAGACGCGCGACCAGATCGTCGGCGATGGCGCGCACCGGGATGATGCGCTTGGCGGCGATGCAGCTCTGTCCGGCGTTGATGAAGCGCGAGCGCAGCGCCGTCTTCACCGCCTCGTCCAGATCCGCGTCTTCGAGTATCACGCAGGCGTCGGATCCGCCCAGCTCAAGCAGACTCTTTTTCAGATAGCGTCCGGCCGTCGCCGCGACCTGGCGTCCGGCCGCTTCGCTGCCGGTCAGGCTGACGCCGCGAACGCGCGGGTCGGCGAGGACCTGTTCCACTCGGCCGGATTCGATCAGCAGCGTCTTGAATCCGCCGTCGGGAAGTCCCGATTCGCGGAATACCGCCTCGATGGCGAGGGCGCAGCGGGGCACGTTGGAGGCGTGCTTGAGCAGCAGTGTGTTGCCGGCCATGAGCGCCGGGGCGGCGCAGCGGAAGACCTGCCAGAAGGGAAAGTTCCAGGGCATGACGGCGAGCAGCACGCCGAGCGGCTGATGCGCGAGATAGCTCCGGCTGGCGTCCGAGTCGATGGGGATGTCGGCCAGCAGTCGCTCGCCCTCGTCGGCGTAGTAGTCGCAGACCAGGGCGCATTTCTCGATTTCGGACTCGGCCTCGCCGATGAGTTTGCCCATCTCCTGGGTAATGGTGCGCGCCAGTTCTCCTCGGCGTTCGCGCAGTCGGGCGGCGACGGCTCGGAGTTGAGCGGCGCGCTCGGCGATCGGACGCGCGGTCCAGGGCGCGACCGCGCTCGCGGCGGATGCGATCGCCGCTTCCAGCGCGGCATCGTCGATGGGAGAAAAATCCTGCAGCTGTTGGCCGGTGGTTGGATCGATGGATTGGATCGGCATGGGATGTGGCTCCTCGGAATGGAACGCGTGAATCGGGCGCCCGTCGTATCGGTAGCGGCAGGCGGCCTTCGATGGTTAAGTCGGCCAGATCGACGCGGTGAAGTTCCGGGGGGGGCGGAACAGGGTGGAGAGCCGCCGATCGATCGGCTCTGGAGCAGGATGTGGGTCAGTGCTCGGCGACTTCCAGTCGATTTCGACCCTGTCTCTTCGCCAGATAGAGTGCTTCGTCGGCCGCCTGGATCAGGGACTCCCAGTGTTCGTTCTGACGCGCTTGTCTCGATGCGACGCCGATGCTGATGGTGACCTGTCCGCTCGCCCCTTGCCCGGCATGGGGCAGTCCAAGCTCGGCGATGGCGGCCAACGCCTGTTGGGCCACAAGGGTGGCCCCGAGCAGATCCGTTTCCGGTAGCACGATGGCGAATTCCTCGCCGCCGTAGCGGGCGACGAATTCGCCGGCCCGGCGTGCGACCGAGGTCAGGGCGTTCGCGACCTGGCATATGCAGGCGTCTCCCGCCTGGTGGCCGTAGGTGTCGTTGTAACGCTTGAAGTGGTCGATATCGAGCATCAGCACGGCGATGTCGAGTTCGCGCCGCTGGGCGCGTCTCCACTCCTGGGCCAGTGTCTTGTCGAAATAACGCCGATTGGCGACCCCGGTCAGTCCATCGCTTGCGGCGATTCGTGCCAGTGTTTCATTGGCATGCTGGAGTTCGCGGTTGGTGTGTTCCAGCTTGGCCGCGAGCTTGACCAGATCGGCTTCCCACGCCTTGCGGGTCAGGGTTTCCTGCCGCAATCGCAGCAGGGAACGCACCCTGGCCAGTAGCTCGATCTTGCGAATCGGCTTGTTGATGTAATCCACCGCGCCGGCCTCGAATGCCTTGCTCAGGCTCTCGGGACTGGTATCGGCCGTCACCATGACGACAGGGACGTCGGTGAAACTCGGCTCGCCCTTGATGCGGCGGGTCACCTCGATTCCACAGATGTCGTCCAGCTCAATGTCCATGAGAATGAGATCGACTGAAATGGGAGGCGGATGTCCATCGCCCTCCAGTCCGAGACACCGGAATGCCTCGGCGGCCGAGGAGACGAACACCAGGTCCGAATAGCCGTCGACGGCCAGGAAGACCTGCAACTGGCGGTGGACGTGCACCGAGTCGTCGACGATCAGGATTTTCATTGCGCTTCGTTTGCCATCAGGATTTGGGCAGGATTCGCACCTGATCGAGATAGGTGTCCAGGCGATCGAGTAGCGTCGCGATCGTTTGAACGGCCTGCAGCTCGCAGGCATCCTGGATGGCCGCCCCGATGACGGAGACCTCTTCGAGTCCGTATCCGCCGCCTTCGCCCTTCATGGTGTGCCCCAAGCGGCGGATGTCCTCGAAGCGCCCATCCAGCAGCAGCGCGCGCAGGCATTCGAGCGTCTCCCGCTGGGTATCGAGGAATTCCTGTGCGAAGGGCAGCAGTTCAGGTTCGGCATAGGCGAAAATCTCCGAATGTTCTTCCATGGGGGGCGTTTCCTCCTGGGTGGCATGCTCTGCGGTAGGGGGCGAGGCTACGCCGAGATGGGTGTGCAGCATGCGGAAGAAATCCCGCTTGCGAATGGGTTTGGCCAGATGGGCATCGCAGCCGGCGGCGAGGCACTTGTCCACGTCTGCGGTCAGGGCGAAGGCGGTCAGCGCGACGATTGGCGTCGGTGCTCGATCCTCGATTCGCTCTTGCTCGCGAATGGCGGTTGTCGCCTCGTAACCGTCCATCACTGGCATCTGCATGTCCATGAGGACGAGAGTATAGGGGTTGGTGTTCCACTTCTCGATGGCCTCGGCGCCGTTTTCGGCATAGTCGACCTGCAAGGGTGTCCGTGCCAGAAATGCCTGGATCAAGGTGCGGTTGTAGGGCGAATCCTCTACCACGAGGATTCGCGCCGCTGGCAGCGATCCTCCCTTGTCATCGTCTGTGGCGCCCTGTTCGGCGCTCGACGTGCCGGTTCCGGTGGCGCCCTGCGTGAATCCGAGCAATAGACGTTTCAGATCCCGCTTCTTCACCGGTTTGACCAGATGTCCGGCGAGCCGGGTCCGCTGCGTGCGGGCCTTGTCCATAATCAGGGAGTCGGAGGCAAGCATGACGATGTCGAGTTCTGCGAACCTAGGGTCTTGCGTGATGATGCTGGCCAGGTCGAGTCCGTCCATACCCGGCATCCAGTAATCGAGCAGCAGGGTGTCGAACTGTCGTCCGGCGTTTCGGGCCGCGTTCAGCATCGTCAATGCCTGCTTGGCGTTCTCCGCCTCGGCGAAATCCATCCCCCATTCCTGAAGCATCTCGCCCAGGATGAGGCGATTGACCTCAATGTCATCGACGATGAGGACGCGTCTTTCGGGCAGGTTCGGGATCTCGGCGAGCGGCGCCGAGACCGTCTCGTCTTTGCTCGTCTTCATTGGCAGGCGCACGGCGAAGAGGCTGCCGCATCCCGGCGCGCTCTGGACCTCGATGGTGCCGCCCATGAGTGTGGTCAAGCGCCGCGAGATCCCAAGTCCCAGCCCGGTTCCACCATATTGGCGGGTCGTCGATGAATCGACCTGGGTGAAGCTCTCGAAGATCTGCTCTTGCTTGTCCTCGGGGATGCCGATACCTGTGTCTCGAATGCTGAAAACTAGCGCGACCTGGCTTCCCGGAGGTCTTTCGGAGGCAGGCGGCGCGGCGGCCTCGTCCAGTGAAACCTCGACCGAAACGTAGCCCCGCTCGGTGAACTTGACGGCATTTCCGATCAGATTGATCAGAATCTGGCGCAGTCGATGAGGGTCGCCGACGACGTGCACGGGCAGGTATCGATCGAGTCGCAGTGCCAGATCCAGCCCTTTGGTCCGCGCTCGGATGGCGAGCATATCGCAGGTCTCTTCGACCAGCTGCGACAGGTCGAAATCGATCGACTCCAGGGTCAGTTCGCCGGACTCGATCTTGGAGATATCCAGGATGTCGTTGATGACGTTCAAAAGATCGTCGCCAGCGCTTTGCAGGATACGGATGAAGTGGGCCTGATCGCGTCCGAGTTCGGTGTCGACCAGCACCTCGCCGACGCCGATGATGGCGTTCATGGGAGTGCGCAGCTCGTGGCTCATGGCCGAGAGGAAGCGGCTTTTGGCCTCGGTTGCGGCTTCGGCCCGCTGTTTGGCCTCGATCAGGGCCTCTTCCACCTGTTTGCGATGCGCGATCTCCTCGCGTAGCTCGGCGTTCGTGGTGGCCAGCTCGCGCGTGCGCTCGGCGACTCGCGTTTCCAGTTTTCCCCGTGCCTGGGCAAGCGCCGCGTGGGAGGCGTCGAGTTTGTGTTTCAGACGTTCGAAGACGCGCCAGAAGACACTGATCACGACGGTCCCGGTGGCGATCAGAATGATGATGAATAGTCCCGAGGAACGCGCGTGGTCCCTTATCATTTCGGTTTGGTCGAGGAGAATGGCGACCTCGCCCACGCGGGTATGGGTGACGTCGAACAGCGGGACCAGCGCGCAGTCATAGAGGCGGTCCCCGACCCTGACATGCCGACGCCGCTCCGTGCCCCGTTTCGGTTTCTTCATCCAGTCGAGCAGGGCGTGCGGCATCGGTCTCAGTGTGCCGTCCACGATGACCCGATCGTCCAGCGCGTCCCAGGGGGCGAGGGGCGTGCGGTCCAGCACCTGAAGTCCCTCGGCCCATTGCTCCCGGTCGAGCCTGGAGGTGTCGATCAGCACGAAGAAATCGAGACCCAGCACCTCCTTGATCGTTGCGGTGAAGCGCTCGACCTCCTTGCCCAGTTCGAGAAAACCGATCAGCTGGCCATCGATTGTCCAGGGCCTGACGACTCGAAGCGTGAAGGTGCCCAGGGGGCCGAGTTCGATCCCGGATGCCTCCCGTTGCGTCGTCGCAGCCGTGTTCAGGGTCCAGCGGTCGATGCGATCACTGTGGCGCGGCGGGTTGTGCACGCGCAGGAAACAGCTCTTGTCAGGCCTGTGGAAATAGAAATGGGTGACGTCGAATCGTTGCTTGAGGCGCTCGTAGACCGGCTTGACGTGCTTGAGCAGCAGTTCGCGATCTCCGCTCAGATAGGCCTCGGCCAGCGCCTCGTCTTGCTCGATGAAGTCCAGTTGGCCCGAAAGGTTGTTGGCTTCTTGGTTTAGCGTCTGCTGCAGCAGCGTTTCGTATCCGCGTTGTGCCGCGTGCTTGGCATGATCGGCCTCGTGCCGCTGCATCCAGGCAGTGATCAGGATGTTGAGCCCCACGAAGAGCGCGAGGGTGATGCAGAAAAGCAGCAGAAGCGGGTCGCGAATTGGCCGGAAGCCCTCGGTCTCCGGGGGAGTTCCGAGATGCTGTTCGCCCATCAGTTTGATCTCTCGGTCGAAGCCTCCGACAAGGGAGGCGGCTGGGTCGCGGTTTACAGCGTTAGCGCGCGTCCGCTCCGGGAATCGTCTCCAGGTGGTCGCGTGCTGTCTCGTTGTGTCTTGCCGCGCTACGCATCACATCGACGCGCATTCGGGGAGCGTCACCCGCAGTTGGAATGACTTTGGTCATAGTGTCGCCGATCGATCCGTTGAACATTGCGACTTCGTTCGCATCGGGGGGAGTCAGGACCCAGGCGTGTCTTTGTGTGTCTGTTCGCGTTCGGGTTGGTTGTGGTCCTCGTCGTCCGAGCTTCGTCGTGAACTCGATGCGTTGAGATAGAAGAGCCAGGCGGTAAGTCCGACAAGGGCCACGGCCTCCAGCAATGCGAAGGTCTTGTTGTATTCCATGAGGTGTCTCCAGTTGGCGAGCGTACAGAAGGTCTATCATCGGACAGCGTTGGGTCGTGCACGATGTTTGCAACCGACCATGCCTGCTGTCCTCGGTGGGTCTGGGAGTGGCTGGGCATGCGTTCGTGGCGGGTGGGTTCGACATCGGACGGTATCTGATGGATCATCGACAACAGTTGCGCTTCAATGTTCGTGTGCCGGATCGATTCTCTGTTGATGGAGTGGTTGAGACGCATGCTGGAGAATGCTGGACCTAAAAGGCTTCTCGATTGGCTCCAGCGTTCCAATGAAGGCGGGGCATCGGACCCGCGTTATGCGAGGTCGCCGAGCCAAGGCGTCCTCGATCGTCGGTCCTGCATCCGCGTTTCTCGTCTGTTCACCGCCGTCCTGTGCTTCTGGTTGCTGCCGAGCCTGTCGGCGTGGTCGATTTGGGCGCGAGCCGGCGAGCCAGGTGTTGATGAGAGGGTCGTCCTGACTGCCGCCGAGCAGCGTTTCCTCAGAACGCACCCGACGATCCGGCTTGGGAGCGACGCCGAATGGGAGCCCTATGTCATGGCCGCGCCGGACGGTCGGGTCCGTGGGTACGACGCCGATATCCTCGATCGCGTCAACGCCCTGACCGGGGCCAACTTCCAGCTTGTCCTGGGGCGCTGGAGCGAGATGTTGGAGGCGGCCAAGGCGCGACGTATCGATGGACTCAGCACCAGCGTCGTCCACGATGAGCGCAGAGGTTTTCTGGATTTTTCGAACCCCTACATCTCGTTGCGCAAGATGCTGCTGGTTGCCAATGGGAATCCTGCGGGCATCCATTCGGTTCGGGATCTCGTTGGCAAGACCCTGGTGGTCCAGCGAGGCGTTCTTGCAGATGAGAAGCGGGCTCGGGAGGTCAAGGGGGTCGAGCTGATGTTTGTCGACAGCGTCGAGGACTGTCTTCATGCGGTCGGCGCTGGCAAGGCCGACGCGACGCTCGGCAACGGCGCGACTCTACTCCTGGCCAACCAGCTCGGCATGCCGTACCTGGAGATGGTGCCCGATACCGGCCGCTCTCTGGATCTGGTGTTCTCCGTGCGCAGCGATTGGCCGGAGGCCGTCAGCATCCTCGACAAGGGGTTGGCCGGAATTCCCGAGCACGAGCGTCGATCGATCCAGAGACGCTGGTTCTTTGCAGGCCAGGGTGGGACGGAGGCCGGCGGGGCCTATGTGCCCCTGACGTTGGAGGAACGGCGATACCTCCGCGCCAAGGGATCGCTGTCGCTATGCGTCGATCCGCAGTGGATGCCCTACGAGAGTCTGGACGCGGCGGGCGAGTATCGGGGAATCATCGCCGACATCCACGAGGCGATCGCCACGCGGTTGGGTGTCGACTTGACGGTGGTGCCGACCAGAACCTGGGCCGAATCGTTGCGCGCCGCTCAAGAACACCTTTGCGACCTCGTTTCGGCGGCGGTGGCGACTCCCGAGCGCAGTTCTTTTCTGTCTTTCACCCAGCCATTTCTGGACGTGCCCTTGGTGCTCGCCACCCGCCAGGAGCAGCCCTTCATCGACAGCATCCTTGACGTGTCGGGCGAGACCTTCGCCGTCATCCGACATCACGCGCTACAGGATATCTTCCGCCGTCGCTATCCGGACGTCCGTCTGATCGAGGTCGATAATCCGCTGGCCGGTCTGGAGGCGGTGCGCAAGGGTGATGCCTTCGGGTTCATCGACACCAGTGTCAGCATCGGTTACGCGATTCGCAAGAACCAGCTCATCGATGTCAAGATCGCCGGCAAGCTCGATGAGCGTTACCCCTTGACCATCGGCGTGCGCGGCGACAATCCACTGCTACTGTCGATCTATGAAAAGGCATTGACCTCGTTGTCCGAGGAAGAGATCGATCAGGCCCTGTCGCGATGGGTGTCGGTCCAGACCGTCAAGGAGCTCGACCGTCCGCTGCTGATGAAGATCTTCGGCGCGATCGGTGTGGTTGGGCTGCTGCTGTTCTATCGCGACCGCGTCATCTCCGGTTACAACCGGCGTCTGGAGGCGGCCAATCGGCAGCTCCAGATCCTGTCGACCACCGACCAGCTGACCGGCGTCGCCAATCGGCGCAAGTTCGCCGAGGTCGTCGCCAATGAGATGGCGCGCGCGGACCGCTATGAGGTTCCGCTGTCGCTCATCATCACCGATATCGACCACTTCAAGGCCATCAACGACAGCCAGGGGCATGACTCGGGGGATCAGGTTCTGATCCGACTCGCTCAGCTGTTCAGCGAAACGAGCCGGCCCACTGATCTGGTCGTGCGTTGGGGAGGCGAGGAGTTCCTGATCCTCTGCCCGCAAACCGCCCTGGAGTCCGCCGGGCACCTGGCCGAGCTGCTGAAACAGCGCATCTCCGACAAGGACTTCGGCATCGGTCAACCGGTGACTTCGAGCTTTGGCGTGGCGGAATACAAGACGCCGGAACGCATCAATGCCCTGATCGCGCGCGCCGATCGGGCGCTCTATCGGGCCAAGGCGGAGGGACGAAACCGCGTGTGCACCGAGCGCTTGACGGACGATCCCACCGTGCCGGTCTCGGAAGACTAGAGGCATTCGGATCTCGGGCGTCAACATCCCGATTCCTCGACGGCGTTCTTGTGGGTATAAAATACTCTTTTGGTGTTCGATTTCGCCTGGACGTTGACGCCATCCCGTGCTCAATGGAGAATGAATAGGTTCGTGTCTAAGGATGGCGCGGCTGTTGCCCGATCGACGGGACCGGCTCGAACACCAGGACGCGAGACCGCTGTTTTCCGCTCGTCCCCTCGGAACTGACTGCATTTTTAACGACATCGAGTGAACCGATTTCGATGTCGGGCGGAATGGAGATCGCCGTTCGCCCTCTCGTCACTGAGCCGTCGTTGCCCTTTCGTCGCCATTCGATGCGCATCCATGCATGGGATGTCGAGGCTCATGGCGATGCGCTTCGTTGCCATCCCTGTTTTTCGCAATACACGGATTGACCTTGGCGCGCCAATTCATCGAGCGGCATCGACGTATCGATGCCGCTTGCGACTTTTTTCGATGCGTCCACTGGCGCTTCGTCCGATACCGTTCGAATCAAGCATGACGACCATCCACACCTCCTACATCGACGGACAGTTCCTGCCGCGCACGGACGCCGCGACCTTCCAGAGCATCAATCCAGCCACCGGCCAGGTGCTCGCCGAGATCCAGCCCGCCACCGAGGCCGACATCGACGTCGCAGTCGACGCCGCGCGCCGCGCGCAGCGCGATTGGGCCGTCCGCCCCGCAGTCGAGCGCGGGCGCATCATCCAGGCCGCCGTGGACATCCTGCGCGAGCGCAACGACGAACTGGCCCGGCTCGAGACGCTCGACACCGGCAAGCCGATCTCCGAGACCGCCGCTGTCGATATCGTCACCGGCGCCGACGTGCTCGAATACTACGCCGGCCTGGCCGCCGCCATCGAGGGTCGCCAGATCCCGTTGCGCGAGACCAGCTTCGTCTACACCCGTCCAGAGCCGCTCGGCGTGGTCGCCGGCATCGGTGCCTGGAACTACCCGATCCAGATCGCGATGTGGAAGGCCGCACCGGCGCTTGCGGCCGGCAACGCCATGCTGTTCAAGCCGAGCGAGATCACGCCGCTGACGACCCTCAAGCTTGCCGAGATCTTCACCGAGGCGGGCCTGCCGGACGGGCTGTTCAACGTGGTGCAGGGCGGCGTCGCCGTCGGGACCTATCTGAGCCAGCATCCGGGGATCGACAAGGTCTCGTTCACCGGCGGCGTGGCCACCGGCAAGAAGGTCGTCGCCCAGGCCGCGACCTCGTCGCTGAAGGACGTCACCATGGAGCTGGGCGGCAAGTCGCCCCTGGTCATCTGCGCCGACGCCGACCTGGATCTGGCCGCCGACATCGCCATGATGGCGAATTTCTACAGCTCCGGTCAGGTCTGCACCAACGGCACCCGCGTCTTCGTATCGCGTGCCTGGAAGGATGCCTTCGAGGCGGCGATCCAGGTCCGGGTCGCACGCATGCGTATCGGCGATCCGCTCGACCCGGAGACCAACTTCGGCCCCCTGGTCGGCTTCGCCCATATGGAAAAGGTCTTGGACTACATCGCGTCCGGCAAGCAGGCCGGGGCGCGGGTGCTCTGCGGCGGCGAGCGGCTGATGCAGGCTCCCTTCGATCAGGGCGCCTATGTGGCGCCGACCGTCTTCACCGACTGCACGGATGAGATGCGCATCGTGCGCGAGGAGATCTTCGGGCCGGTGATGAGCATCCTCTATTACGACACCGAGGACGAGGCGATCGCCCGCGCCAACGACACCAGCTACGGGCTTGCCGCCGGAGTGGTCACGCCGGACCTGAAGCGTGCCCACGGTCTCATCCATCGCCTAGAGGCCGGCATCTGCTGGATCAACACCTGGGGCGAATCGCCCGCGCCCATGCCGGTCGGCGGCTACAAGCAATCGGGGATCGGTCGGGAGAACGGCATCGAGACCCTGATGCACTACACCCGAACCAAGTCGATCCAGATCGAGCTGGGGGAATTCAGCTCCGTGTTCTGATCCGTGCGCGGACGCCGTTCCCGCGTCCGCACCGCCCCATCCGTATTCCGCTTTCCCCCGGACAGAATTCAAGATGCAAGCAACGACCGAATACGACTACATCATCATCGGCGCCGGCTCGGCGGGCAACGTGCTCGCCGCCCGCCTGACCGAGGACGCCGGAACCTCGGTGCTCCTGCTGGAGGCCGGCGGTCCCGATTATCGTCTCGATTTCCGCACCCAGATGCCGGCGGCGCTCGCCTATCCATTGCAGGGCAAGCGCTACAACTGGGCCTACGAGACCGACCCCGAACCGCATATGAACGATCGTCGCATGGACTGCGGGCGCGGCAAGGGTCTCGGCGGTTCCTCGCTCATCAATGGCATGTGCTACATCCGAGGCAATGCGCTCGACTTCGACCACTGGGCACAGATCCCCGGTCTGGAGGATTGGTCGTACCTGGACTGTCTGCCGTATTTCAAGAAGTCGGAGTCGCGCGACATCGGTGGCAATGACTATCACGGTGCCACCGGCCCGGTCGCGGTAACCACGCCCAAGGCGGGCAACAATGTGCTGTTCGAGGCCATGATCGAGGCCGGCGTGCAGGCCGGCTATCCGCGCACGGACGATCTCAACGGCTATCAGCAGGAAGGCTTCGGTCCCATGGACCGTTTCGTCACGCCCAATGGACGCCGGGCCAGCACTGCGCGCGGCTATCTCGACCTGTCCCGTCACCGTCCGGGACTGCGCATCGAGACGCGCGCGCTCACCGACCGCATCCTCTTCGAGGGACAGCGCGCCGTCGGGGTCGCCTACCGTCAGGGCGGTGCCGAGAAGACCGCCCATGCCCGCCGCGAGGTGCTGCTGTGCGGCGGCGCCATCGCCTCGCCCCAGATCCTGCAGCGCTCCGGGGTCGGGCCCGGCGCCTGGCTCGCCGAACTGGGCATTCCCGAGGTGCTCGACCTGCCGGGTGTCGGCAACAATCTCCAGGACCATATCGAGCTCTACATGCAGTACGAGTGCAAGCAGCCGGTCTCGATCGCACCCGCGCTCAAGCCCTGGAATCAGGCGCGTATCGGCGCCGAATGGCTGTTCATGGGCACGGGCCTGGGGGCGAGCAACCAGTTCGAGGCGGGCGGCTTCATCCGCTCCGACGCCCAGTTCGACTGGCCCAACATCCAGTACCATTTTCTGCCGATCGCCGTGCGCTACGACGGGCGCAACGCGGTCAAGGCGCACGGCTTCCAGGCCCATGTCGGATCGATGCGCTCGCCCAGCCGGGGACGAGTCAAGCTGCGCTCGCGCGATCCCAAGGCGCACCCGAGCATCCTCTTCAACTACATGGCGCACGAGCAGGACTGGCGCGAGTTCCGCGCCGCCATCCGCATCACCCGCGAGATCTTCGACCAGCCGGCGCTCGCCCCCTATCGCGGACGCGCGATCTCGCCGATCGACGATCTTCAGAGCGACGCCGAGCTCGACGAGTTCGTCCGCAACAACGGCGAGACCGCCTATCACCCCTGCGGCACCTGTTCCATGGGGACGGGCAACGAGGCCGTCGTCGATGGCGCCGGCCGCGTCCATGGGTTGGAGAACCTGCGGGTGGTCGATGCCTCCATCATGCCGCGCATCATCACCGGCAATCTCAACGCGACCACCATCATGATCGCCGAGAAGATCGCCGACCGGATTCGCGGCAAATCGATGCACCGTGCCCGTGTCGACTACTATCGCGCCGATGGCGCCCCGGTTCGTCGAACCGTCTGAGGACGCACGCCCCATCCGGGGCGGTGTCCGTCACCCCCTCTCCCTCTGGTATCCGCCACTGATGTGGCGGATATCTCCAGGTGCGCCTTGCGCACCGCTTCGTCGTGTCGTTCGCGCCTCCCAGGCCCGGACGGCTTGTCTTCGTCGACCGCTCTACGTCCGTGTCCGGTCGCGCTCACTCATCCACTCGTTCGCTTCCACTCATGTCCAATCCACCTGACCTCATCGAGAAGGCGCCCGCGCTTTCGCTCAACCGTCGTGTCTTCGTCGCCTCGACGGTGCTGACCTTCACCCTCATCGCCATCACCATGCTCTTTCCGACCCGCATGGAAAGCCTGCTCGGGCAGGCGCTGACCTGGGTCTCCAACGACTTCGGTTGGTACTACATGCTGGTCATGGCCGCCTATTCGGGCTTCGTGCTCTTCATCGGCTTCTCGCGCCATGGCGATATCCGGCTCGGTCCCGATCACGCCCAGCCGGATTTCAACTATGTCACCTGGGCGGCGATGCTGTTCTCCGCCGGCATTGGTATCGACCTGCTGTTCTTCGGTGCCTCGGAGCCGTTGGCGCATTATCTGACCCCGCCGGGCGGGGATACCGGTCTGCTCAAGCCCGAGCGCCAGGCCATCGCCCAGACCTTCCTCCACTGGGGGCTTCACGGTTGGGGCGTCTATGCCCTGGTCGGCATGACGCTGGCCTATTTCGCCTATCGCCATAAGATGCCGCTGGCGCTGCGTTCGGCGCTGGTGCCGCTGATCGGCGAGGAGCGCGCACGCGGCTGGATGGGCGACGCGGTCGATACCTTCGGCATCGTCTGCACCCTGTTCGGTATCGCCACCAGTCTGGGTATCGGGGTGCTGCAGGCCAACGCCGGCATGACCCACATCTTCGGCATCGAATCCAGCAAGTTGGTCCAGGCGGGCATCATCATCGCCGTCATCGCCATGGCGACCCTCTCGGCCATCTCGGGCGTCGAGCGCGGCGTGCGGCGTCTCTCCGAAATCAACATGGGGTTCGCGACCCTGCTGTTGCTGGCCCTGCTGATCATGGGCCCCACCCTCTTCCTGCTGAACGCGCTGGTCGAGAACATCGGCGACTATTTCCAGACGCTGATGGTCAAGACCTTCGACGTCTACGCCTATCAGGGCGAGGAGGGTGAGGCATGGAAGGCGGGTTGGACGGTCTTCTTCTGGGCCTGGTGGCTGGCCTGGTCGCCCTTCGTCGGGCTCTTCATCGCCCGCATCTCGCGGGGTCGGACGCTGCGGGAATTCGTCTTCGGGGTCATGTTCATCCCGCTCGGATTCATCTTCGCCTGGTTCTCGATCTTCGGTAACAGCGCCATCGATCTGGTCGCCAATCACGGTGCCGTCGAACTCGGTCAGATCGCCACCGAAAACCCGGCCATGGGTCTGTTCGCGCTCTTCGACCAATATCCCCTGTCCAGCGTCTGGTCGGTGCTGGCGGTCATCCTCGGGCTCATCTTCTTCGTCACCTCGGCGGACTCAGGTGCCCTGGTGCTCGCCAACCTCAGCACGCGCGGACTCACCTCAGAGAGCGACGCACCCATCTGGTTGCGCTCCTTCTGGGCGGTGCTGACCGGGCTCATCACTTTGGGGCTGCTGTTCGCGGGCGGATTCAACTCGCTGCAGTCGGTGGTGGTCGTCTCGGCCCTGCCGTTCTCCCTGGTGCTGATCCTCTTCATGTGGTCGCTGCACTACAGCCTGCGTCAGGAGGCGACCAAGCTGAAGGCGGGCAATATCGACTTCGCGCCGGCGATTCCGGCCGCCGGGCTGGGGTGGAAAGAGCGTCTGTCGCGGATCGTGCACTTCCCATCGCGTCAGCTGGTCGTGCGCTTCATGACCGAGACTGTCTATCCGGCGATGGAAGAGGTCGCGACCGCGCTCAATCAGCGTGGACTCGACACCGACCTGGCTTACGACGAGTCGTCGGGCCAGATCAATCTCTGCATCAGACACGGGGAGGAGATGGACTTCGTCTATCGCGTCCATCTGGTCGGCAGCCTCAAGCCGGTCTTCGCGCTCGGTCTGAGCGGCGGCATCGTCAAGCATGCCGAGCAGGAGCAGTATTACCGCGCCGAGGTCTTCCTGCGCGAGGGCAGCCGTGAGTACGACCTGGTCGGCTACACCAAGAGCCAGGTCATCAACGACATCCTCAACCAGTACGAGCGTCACATGCAGTTCCTGCATCTGGATCGCTGATCCGGCAGTGTGATGGCGAGCCGCAGGGACGCGACTCGCCTCGTTCGACTGTTTGCCCCTTCCTCGACCCAGGTTGCGTAGGGCGCAATAGCGCAACGTATTGCGCCGCATGCCAGACCAAACCAACATCAACTCGCCGCTTTTCTCCAAAAGCCATATGCGCGCGGGCGTTTCATTGCCTATGCGAGCTTGGCCTTCAGTTCCCTGGCCGCCTCCGAAGTCTGCTCTAAGAGATTGGCTGCTTCATCGGTGGCATGCGATGCCTCGGTCGCATTGCGGGCGATTTCCTCCACCGCTGCGTTTTGCTCCGTCACTGCGGCCGCAACCGACTGCATGGCGGATCTGACATCCCCGACACGATCGGTTGCTTCGTTCACCCGCTTCGACAACGAGGCGACCCGAGAAACGTTGTCAGCGATTTGCAAACGTGTCTCTTCAGTTTTGTCGTTAATCTGTTTCGTGGCGTCTTGGGTCTTCTCGGCCAGTTGCTTGACCTCGTTGGCCACGACCGCGAAACCTCGTCCATGCTCGCCAGCGCGCGCTGACTCGATCGAGGCATTCAGAGCCAGCAGATTGGTTTGATTCGCAATCGCTCGAATGACCGAACTCATATCCGAGATTTGCTCGCCGATGGCCGCCAGCGAGTTGATCGCATTGGCCGCCTCCTCTGCCTCCTCGCCAGCCTTCTGCGTGATCTTTTCCACGTCCGCGATGGTGGCGACGGCGCTTTCGGCCGAGCGACTGATGTCCAAGGTCGAGTAGGAGAGTTCCTCGGCCGCAGTGGCGACACTCTTGATGTTCCCCGAGAGCTCTTGGGTCGACTGAACCCCACGGGTCGACAGCTCATTGACACGATCGCCGGCATGCGAAATCTGAAACCGCAGCTCTTCCTGGGGATCGACCCACTCGACCATGTAGGCCGGCTGCCCCGACAGGTCGTTGATGGGTTTGGTGTAGACACGAAAGTGGTTCAATCCGGCTCCGAAGTCCTGCGCGAATGTGGTGTTCGGCTGGCCTCGGCTATGGCACTCTCGCCCGCAATTCGCGGTCTTGCAGATATTGGCGCCCCACTGATGACAGGGCTTGTCGAGGAATGCTTCGAGAGGTTTTCCGAAGGCGGTCTGAACGGGACCGTTAACGTAGAGCCATCGCCATTCCTTGTCGCCCGCATTGCCGAGCGCAGTGACCGAACAGGGTTGCTCGCAGGCATCCAGAATGCCCATGAAAAAGCGCTCACGCTCACGGTGAGAAAGGTCGAGGCTCGCCAGATGCCGTGGCAGGCGTGAGCGGATGCGCAGCGCGACAACGCAGCCGAGCAGAATGCCCAGTGGCCAGATCCAATCACCGGAAAATTGCCAAAGCAATAGACGAAGCAGTGTGACACATACGAGTGCGATGAGCAGCATGCGAGCGAGCTTGTCGAACTCTCCGCGAAAGGCTTCCAAGGCAGCCGCAAAAGAATGGTGGTCGACAGCCATCGTCTATTCTCCAGAGATTAGTTTTGCACTTTCAGAATCATCCCGTCATCGGTTTGCATCATCGCGGCCATGAGCCGTTCCCTAGCGCTTGTTAGGCGTACTTGTCCCGTTCAAGCATCCAGTTGATGTTTGCACAAATCGTTGTACACCACGAGCGAATTTTTCTAATGCCCTGCGTTTGCGTAGGGCGCAATAGCACGGCGTATTGCGCCGCATGTCAGTCCATTCCAGCGTTAACTAATCGCCAGACCTGACGGGGAGGCGGTATTCATTTCGTTCGGCAGAACAAGAGTTCCTGTTTCGTCTGCTATCTTGAATAAATCCATATCCCTTTTTTATCGATCGTCAAGAACGGCATCCAATGCCTTCTCAAAGCTGGGGTAGACCGGAAGTCCGTGTGACTTGGCATAGGAAGCAAGCTTTCTGCGGTAATCTCTGACGTTCTTCCACCTGGACCAGTGACTCGTCCGGTTGCTCTTTTTTAGCTCCCACTTTCTGCGCAAGCAATTCTTCATCGCGCGTAGAATCGGTGGTTGTACGATAACGAAAGAGATATCGGTGTGCGCTTGAATGTTTTCCGGTCCAATGACGCCCAGCATGCACACGGAGTCGCTTTGTGCGTATAGATAGGAGATGTTGACGCTGTTGTAGAGCGCCTCCCGTTCCTCCAGTGTCGTGCGGCTGAATTCGGCGACGTTGAGCTTTGAGTCTATTGCCCATTTCTCAAAATAGACGTTGAAGTCGACAAGTCGCGCTTCTCTGTAGGTTCCTCGGGCCGCAAATGTGGATTTCCCCCCGCAAGGCGACGCCATGACGTAGATCTTATGGCTTTTTTGCGTGCGATGGTGGTGCAGTAGATTTTTGCTTTCGGCGGTCATGGGTCTGCTTCAAATAGGGCTATTTTCAATCTTCAAGAGGAAGATGCTGTATGGCAGAAGGCGCTTCGCGTCGTCATCCCATTGCACGTCAACGGTGTATTTCCGAGCTATTTTTAAACGCAATTTTGCGAACAGGTTCCGCATGTGACTGTCGTCGTGAATTTTGAACTCGTTGATCTCGTTATCGTAAGGGGGAAGCCCGTCTTTCAACGCCTCTCGCTTGGATCTTGGCCTGGTCTGACCAAAGCGGCTGACTCTTCTTGCGAGCGCAAGTCTCGCCGATTCGAGCAGGTGATTGAGTGCTGGCTTGATGTATGGGGCACGAAGCCGTATCAAATCATAAGGCCGCAATCCTCGATGGACGCGGACTCCGACAATGAGTCCGCGCCGCGCGACTCTTTGGCATTCGGTGAGTACCTTGTCGAGGTGTGCGCCGGATAGCCAGTTAAGAAAGCGAATGCAGACGACATAGTCGATCGAATGATCCTTCATAGGAAGAGACTCTGCGTCGCCGACGATCATCCAGGCCCGGTTCGTGGTAGGTTGGCTTTCGGTTTTTCTCCTTGCCTGCAATAGCATATCCATGGATATATCGGCTCCGACCAGGATTCTCCGACCCTTTTCTCCATAAATTTTCAAAAATCGCCCGGTGCCTAGGGGGACGTCTAGGATGGATGCTTCAGGGTCTATTTTGGCGACGATCTTACTGATTATCGCCAGTTCTGTGCTCCATTTTTTCTCGACGGATCGCTCTTCGTCATACTGGATAGCTATATCATTTTTGTAGAAATATTTCCTTGGGTTTCCATTGTCGATCAATGGCTTTTGGGCGCTCATTGATAATCCATATTACATTTTGATGGTGAGGCTTTTTTATGCCTTTTCGGGGCTGCAAGGACAATTGGCTCAGTAGAGTCTGCTGACGCGCTCGATGCTCTGTTTGGTTTGGAGGCGAATGTAGCGGGCGGGGTCGTTGTCGATCCGGGCGATGTGTCCGCTCATCTGCCGGAGCAACTCGAACAGTGTGAGCCGGTCCGACTCGGCCCAGACGAAGCTGCGCTCGATGAGACTGCCGAGCCAGGCGATCATCTTCTCGGTTGCAGGCGTGAGATCGGCGAAGGAGGCGTTCGAGACGTCGGATGACTTTGGCGAAGCCTGTCGGCATCGTCAAGCCGTTGCTCGCAGATGAGGAGACGCCGGTGGATGAGTCGCTATACGCATCGGACCCGCGTGCGCGGGTCCGGGTGCTCGATCGCTACGGTGGGGTAGGGCTCAGAGGATCCTGTCAACGCCACTTGCCGCCGCGTTCCATTGGGGTATCGACGATGGCGTCCACTGCGTCCTGATCCATCGATTGGGCCTCGTAGACGACGCCCTGGCTTTCGATCGTCGAGACGAAGATCCGTAGATGATTGCGCGAGCCCCGCAACGGATTGGAATAGATGTTCTGCAGATCCTGGTTGCCGGTCTCGACGATGGCACCTTCCAGATCCTGAATGTCGACCTCCTCGATCAGTGCGCCGACATGCAGGGCTTCAAGATAGGAGGTCTCTCCGCGCGCCATCAGATCCAGATAGAACTGTTGCAGCGAGCCGTCGGTGTAGACACCGGTCTGGTTCGGATCCGATGGCTCCTCCAGCCCGTAGTTGTCCATGGCGTTCTTGATCGCGTCCATGTGTTTCTGCTCGGACTGGGCGATGTTCTCGAATGGCAGCAACTGCCAGAGGTCGTCCATGCCGAGGTAGACGTCGCGTGCCAGCCGCTCTTCCTCTCGCATGAAGAGCAGGGTGCTCGCTTCCTGGGTGTCCAGAGGATTCAGGGTGACTTGCCCAGGTCCGGTGCCGGGTCCGGAGCCATTGCCGTGCGGTCCGGCGCTCAATACGGGGGCGGCGAACAGGATTGCGGTTAGTGCGAACGGGATCAGTCTGTAGTCGGCTCTCATTGGAACGCTCCTTTTCAGTGAACTTTCTGTCGTGTTCATGCGCTGTTGCGCAGGAGTCGTGCCATTGCTCAAACGTCTATCGAACAAGCGTTTTCTTGAGTTTGATCGGCAGTTCGTTTCGACATCGACGGTTCGGCTCGACACAAATGTCGAGCCCGGCTGCGCCTGGAAGCCGCGTTTTGCGTCGAACTGGATGCCTTATCGAATATCAGCTTCTCCGCCGAATCCCATATTTGCCCATCTTGTATCTCAGCACCCGCTCGCTGATGCCGAGTCGCTCTGCGGCGTGTGTCTGGATCCAGTCGCATGCATCCAGCGCGGCGATGAGCATTTCGCGCTCGACGCTGTCGAGACGTTCCTGAAGTACGCCCTGGTCCAGGGGTTCGGCCCGACGCACCGCGTCGGGGAGGTCCGATGCCTGGAGCCGGCTGCCGCGCGCCAGGGTCAGCGTGCGCTGGATGATGTGCTTGAGCTCGCGCACGTTGCCTGGGTAGTGGTAACGCATCAGAACGTCGAGCGCCTCGGGCGCGAGCTGGGTGGGACGTCGGGCGTAGCGGGCGATGAAGTGCTCGATCAGCGCTGGAATGTCCTCGCGCCGCTGACGCAACGGGGGGACTGGGACGTCCAGGACGTTGAGTCGGAAATAGAGGTCCTCGCGGAAGCCGCCGGTCTCGGTCATGGCGCGCAGGTCGCGATTGGTGGCGGCGACCACGCGTGTTTCGACGGCGATGTCGCGCTCGCCGCCGACTCGGCTGATGCGCTTCTCCTGCAGTGCGCGCAGCAGCTTGGATTGGAGGCTGGCGGGCAGCTCGCCGACCTCGTCGAGGAAGAGCGTGCCGCCGCGCGCCTGCTCGAAACGCCCCTTGTGCTGGCGGTCCGCCCCGGTGAAGGCGCCCTTCTCGTGTCCGAACAGCTCGCTCTCGAACAGGTTTTCGGGGATGGCGGCGCAGTTGACCTCGACGAAGGGCACGTCCGGGGTTGGGCCGAGCAGATGGATGAGCCGCGCGATCAGCTCCTTGCCGGTGCCGGTTTCGCCCTGAATGAGCACGCTCCAGGGACTGTCGGCGACGCGGCGCACCCGTGAGAGGGTCTCCCGCATCGTCGGGCTGGAGCCGATGATGTCAAGCGGCAGCGGTGCCTCTTCGACCGCTTGCACCAGTTCGGCCACGTCGTCGGCGATGGCGAGCTGCTGATCCAGATCGTCGATCTTGGCCAGCAACTGGGTCAGGTCGATCGGCTTTTCGAGGAAGTCGTCGGCGCCGAGCTTCATGACGCTGACTGCGGTCGAAACGGCGCCGTAGGCGGTAATCATGATGGCGCTCACGAGCGGGTTTTGTGCCTTCATCCGCTCCAGCACCTGATCCCCGGTCATACCCGGCATGCGATGGTCGAGCAGTGCCAGTTGGATGTGCTCCTGGCCGAAGAGCCGCAGCGCCTCCTCGCCGTCGGCGGCGGCGAAGACCCGATGTCCCTGCTTTTCCAGAAATCCGCCGAGCAGCTCGCGTTGCATGGCGTCGTCATCGGCGATCAGGATGTTCATGGCTCTCGATCCATCTGGCTTCGGCGCGCATTCAAGCGCGTTTTGCGACCCGGCGTAGGGCGCAATAGCGATAGCGTATTGCGCCGCATGGGGAAAGGCATTGAGCTTTCGACCCCGTTCGTCGTTTGCATACGGTGATACGGCGCAATACGGCCGCTCCGGGGTCGATCGGTCTGCAATGCAGCGAGCGTATCGCCGGCATCGAAGGGGTGTAGGTACCCGTTGACGGCGGCCTATTGCGCCCTACGAGACCCGGCTCTCGACGCATCAGTCTGTTGCTCCCCGTATCGGCATCGTCACCGAAAGGCTCAGCCGTCCCGGCGTCGGAACCCTGATCTCCAGCCGTCCGCCGTGCGCGGCGACGATGCGCTGCGAGATGGCCAGGCCCAGTCCGGTTCCCTCGGCCTTGGTGGTGAACCAGGGTTCCAGGATGCGCTCGACCTCGGCGGCTTCCAGCTCCAGTCCGGGATTGGCGACGATCAGGCGCGCCTGGTCGCCGTCGCGTTCGACTCGGGCCTGGATGTCTCCGCCTCGCGGCTGTGCCTCCAGGGCGTTGCGCAGGAGGTTGTCCAGGACCTGGGTCAGGAGATCCGGGTCGGCGCTGATCCAGGTCTCCGGCCGCAAGCTCGCCTCGAGTCGGATGCCGCTGTCGTCGAGCCGCTGGCGATAGAGGCTCAGCCGATCCGCGACCAGCCGATCGAGCGCGATGCGCTCGCTGCGCGGGCGTACCGGCCGGGCATAGTCCAGCAGCCCGGTGACGGAGCCGTTGGTGCGTCGCACCGCCTGGGCGACCAGCTCGACCAGACGCCGGTGCTCTGGGTCGAGCTCATCGGCCTCCAGTTGCAGACGCTGCAGCCCCATCGCCATGGCGTTGAGCGGATTGCGGATCTCGTGGGCGATGGCGGCGGCGGCTCGACCCAGGGCGGCCTCTTCGCGTTGGCGGTACAGACGGCGCTCGTAGTCGAGCCGCTGGCGCTCGTGGGCGCGCTGGTGGCGGAGCAGGATCAAGGTCCCGGTGCCACCGGCCAGCAGGAGTGCGGCCATGAAGGCGAGGAATTCGAGCCACAGCCGTTCGCGCATCTTGATCAGCGGGCCGGCGTCCAATTCGAGCAACAGGCGTGCCCCGGCCACCGAGGCGCGCGCCTGGGCGACCGTCAGCCCGTTTGCGAACTGTCGGATGGAGACCTGCGGCAGGCTGCATTCCAGGGGTTGCGTCGTGCGGGTGCGGGGCTGGCCCTCCAGACGAACGGTAACCACGCCCGGTAGGGCCGCGACTGACTCTAACGCCTTTGGCAGACCGACCGCCGCTTCCAGCGCCTCGCTGTCGCGACTGTCCATGCCGACCAGGATGCAACCGTTACCGTCCGCGTTCCCGAGTCCATAGAGGAGGGTGTGGGTGGAGCGCATGAGGATGAGTTGGTCGAGCCGGCTGCAATCGAGCGGCTGGTTCGGCCGCCAGTCGGGCGGCCCCTGGACGCTTTCGGCCGCGCGCACGATCCGGATCACCGAGAGCCCGGCCTCGGCGGCGAAGGCGCTCAACTCCTCGGCGCGAAAGGGTGCGATGGCGTCGAGATAGGCGACGAAACGTGCCGAGTTGGCGAGCGAGCGGGTCAGCAGCGATTCGGTCATCTCCTCTGCCATCAGTGCGCCGCGCGCATGGAGGATGACCGCATCGGTCAGCAGCCGGGCGTGCTCGCTGGCGTCTTCGAGGAAGAGGCGTTGCGCCTGGCGGGTCTGGACGAAGAACCAGGTCAGGACCAGCGCGAACAGCAGCCCGAAGACCAGCAGATGCCCGAGCCAGAGCGGCGGCAGCCGTCCGCTGCCGCCTTTAACGTCCACCTCGGCCTCCGCCGAATCCACGCTGGGCGCCGAACCTGATGCGGGTGCGCACGCCGGTGCGGTCGGTGAGGCCGGGACCGCGCTCGAAGGGCACCAGGCGCGCCTGATTCCAGATGCCGTCGGTGCCGGGTGGCGCACCAGGCCAGACCCGGATCAGCTGTCCCGGTGCGATTCCGCTCGGGCCGGACTGTGGGTCGACCGCCACCACGACGGTGCGGGGGCCGCCTTCGGCCGCGTTCTCGATCGCGAGCGTGACCCGGTCCGGCTCGACGTTCTGCACGCGCGCCAGCCAGGGATCCTCGGCCCACACGCTCGAAATGCAGCAGAGCGCCAGCACGTTGAGGGCGCGTTTCAGAAAGACCAGGCCATGCCGCACTGGATCACCTGTTGTCGAAATGAGCGTTCATCGATTGTCGACTTGTCGTTTAGCCAATCCAGTCCGCAGAAGAGTTCGCGTGCGCCGAGCCGGTGTCGTATGACCAACGCCGCATTCAGTTCCTCGTCCCGGCGCTCCAACCGGCGTTGGGTGTGGCTGTAGTCGGAGCGCGACCAGCCAAGGCCGGACTCCAGCAGCCAGGAATGATTCAGCATAAACCGAGCCGAAAATCCGATGCCGCTGCGATCGTAGGATTCGAGTGCGACCGTCGATGCGTTGCGCGCATGGGCCAGGGTGATTCGGGTCGAGAGGGCCGGGGACCAGGCGTGACTGGCGTCGAGGGCGATGGTCGAGCGTTGGTCGTCGCGTCGCTGTTCCCGTGCGGCTGATTGACGTCCTGGTCCCTGTCTGCCCGATGTCTTGCCTCGGCCGTGCGAGAGCTGCAGGCCCGAGCCGGATCCGGGCCGACCCGACCAGGGCAGGGATGGGTTGCGATAGTCGAGCCGGCGAACCTCGGCCGAGAGACCGACGGTGTCGCGGGCGTTCAGGATGCGATCGTAGCGCAAGGTTAGCGCGGCCTCGTTGCGCGCGTCGGCCGGGACCAGTGCGTCGCGGTAGATCGCCCCCGCGACCGAGAGCGTCAGCAGACCCCTGTCGCGCGCCGTGGGGCGCGACCAGGCGGAACTCAGGGCCAGGCGATAGCTGTCGTTGTCGGCTGCGTAGTCGCGGTACCAGCCGTCGAGGGCGAATCTCAGATCCGACTGGTCCAGGGTCAGCGTTTTTGCGGCGCCGAGCGCGATGCGGGCGAAGGCCAGATCCTCGCTCGCGTGGCTCTGCGCGGGGTTGGTGTCATAGCCGACACTGGCTTCTCCGCTCAGCTCGATGTTATCGGCGCTGGTCTGGCACGACGACAGAAGCATGGACGCACACAGCCCGAGCCGCGTCGCATGTCGCCTGATTCGGCTTGCGGGGCTTGGAGGATGGGGGCGGACGGGCATCAGTCGTTGGCGATGGGGCGCAGGATGCGCCGGTGTCTTGCCGGTCCGGGCAGCAGGGCGACCGGTTCTCCAGCGACCCAGGCGTCATAGTCGCCCTCGCGCGCGGCGGCGAAGGGATGGGCGTTGGGCCCGCCAGGTAGCTGGAGGATGCCGCGCGACTCCGCGCCGGGGGCGACGACCAGACGTTCCGAGGCCCCGTGAGTGGGACTGGCGACGCGCGGGACGTTCGAATCGCCGGGGATGGGGCGTGGCGGCAGGTCCAGCCAGGATCGGATCCAGCTCGGCAGGAGTGGCGAGAATGGATGCGCGATGGCGGTCGTGTTGCGCGCGCCCCAGGTGTGCTCCGACCAGGGCTCGGGCATGTTTCGAGGGGTGATCACCCGCTCCAGACATCGATTCTCCAGCGCGTTCCAGTCGCCATAGCCGGGTGGGACCCAGTCTGGCGGATCGCGCAGGATGGACCAGACCGCGACCTCAGTGCGGGGCAGGTCGGCGAGCCGATAGTCGTTCGAGAGTCGGCTCAGGGGCTGGTTGAGTGCGTCGAGCACGGCCGCCGAGACCGCTGTGCGCCATTCGCGTGTCAGCCGGTAGGCGACCGAGTCGGTGCTCGCCCTGCCGTCCCAGTCGGCGAGGAGTGTCAGGAGCGCGGATCGCTCAGGCGATGCCGGTCGGGCCTGGACCAAGGCGTTCAGTCGCCGATACCAGCCCTCCATGAGTTCGGCACGGTCGTCGAGCTGGATGTCGAAGAGCGCCGACTCATCGAAGATTTCGCGCTCCATGAGCCGATCGCGGATGCGGCGTGCCCGGGCACCCAGGTCGTAGCCGCCGTCGCCGAGCAGACGCTGTGCGTTCAGATCGACCACCCGTGCGTTGGCGGTCCAGAGACGCGCCCCGCGATCCGGTCCGATCCGGGGCACCTCATCCGGCTCCAGCCAGCCGAACCAGCCCGTCTGGCCGTCGGCCCAGCTTTGCGGGCGGGGGCCATCGAGCCCCTGTCGACGTGGGACGCGGCCGAGGATGGTCCAGCCGACCTCGCCGCTGTCCGAGGCCACCAGGATGTTCTGGGCCGGAACGCCGCAGTTGGGTGCGAGCCGCAGCGCCGACTCGGCCGAGGTTTGCTCGACCATCCGCATCAGTTGCAGATTGAGCGCCTCCGGCTCCTGGGCCACCCAGCGCAGGGCGAGCGGACGGCCGTCCGGGTCATGGCCGACCACCGGCCCCCAGATCGACTGCTGGACCTTGAACCGTACCGGTTCGGCGCCCGCAACCGGAATCCACTCGGTACGGGACTCCAGGGTGCGCCAGCCGTCCGGGGTGCGATAGCGAGTCGGGTCGGTCGGGTCCAGCTCCAGAACCACATGGTCGAGCCAGTCGCCATAGCTGTTGGTCAGGCCCCAGGCGATGTGTCCGTTGCTGCCGACCACCAGTGCCGGAGCGCCGGGCAGGCTGACTCCGACCGCATCGATCGGTCTGTCGCCGCTGCGCTGGAGACGGATCGGATACCAGATGGTCGGCACCCGCAGCGTCAGATGCATGTCGTTGGCGATCAGTGCGCGACCGTCCCGAGTGAGCGCTCCGCCGACGGCGAACGCGTTGCTGCCGGCCGGCATGGGGTCGGGGATAGGCGGCGGGACCGGTGCGCTCGATGCGGCGGCTGGTCCCGAGGCCGGGATGCGAACCGTTGGCCAGGTTCCGGCGGATCCTTCGATCGGCGCTTCCCAGGGACCGGGGGAGAGTCTGAAGAGCGCGAAGACGCTCGGATCCAGCGTCCGCGAGGCCAGGTCCAGGGCGCGTTCGGCCCGGTTGGTCTCCTCCTGGAGATCGCGAAACATGGCCAGGACCACATGGAGGCTGTCGACCGGGCGCCAGGGTGCGGGCGATTGGCGCAGGAGCAGGTATTCCCAGGGCGGTGCCGTCAGACTCGCCAGACCCGCGTTGACGCCCCGAACATAGGCGTCGAGCAGGGCGCGCTCGTTCGGGCCGAGTCGGGCGAGCGATGCGCGCGCCGTACCGGCGAGGTCGTGCAGCCGCGCGCCACGGTCGGCGTTGATGCCGGCCGATCCGATCAGCTCGGCGAGGGTTCCACTTCCGACCCGGCGCAGCAGATCCATCTGGAAATAGCGATCCTGGGCGTGGGCGTAGCCGAGCCCGAACAGCAGATCCTCCGGATCGGACGCCTGGATGCTGACGCGCTCGCGCGCATCCCGTTCGAGGACGACCTCGGCATGCAGTCCGGCCAGCGTTTCGCTGCCATCGACTGGCGGCAGGCTGGCGTAGATCGCCCCCAGCAGTCCGCCGAGACCCGCGAGCGCGATCAGAACCAGGCCGACCGGAATCCGGACCAGCACGCGGGGAAGTTGGCGTCGAGCGGTGGGGTGCCTCATGTCTCGAATCCTCCGGTTCAGCGATCGAGCCTTCGGTGTCGTCTCAGGTCGCCGTTCGGCGTGCGATGATCCTGTCGTAGCCGCGTTGCATGCCATAACCGATCAGCAGGCTGAGAGGGACGGCGATGGCGATGAGATAGCCGACTTGATGCCAGCCTTCGGCCGGGAAATAGAACGCGATGCTTGCCTTGAAGACCAGACGGTGCACCAGGTAGAAGCCGAAACTCGTGTAGGCGAGCCAGGCGATGCTGTTGGCATGGAGCCGGGCGGCGAGACGGTCGGCGAAGAGGACGGCAGCGGTGGCGCTCGCCAGCAGCAGCGGGACGATGGTGAGGCCGCCGGTCAGGGTCCATTCGTTGCCGAAACGGCTGCTCGGCAGCAGAAGCAGGGCGAGCGCCAGCAGTGCCCAGCGATGGCGTTCGGCCAGGGCGCGCCAGGACGGTTGGCGCTGGTAGAGGATGCCGAAGACGAAGACCGGCAGATACATGAAGATGCGGATGTCGATGTGCCGGACCCACAGATGCTGCGCGGCGAGCGCCAATGCCAGGAGCAGGCCGATGAGGACGGTCGGCAGCGGTCGGTCGGCGACGCGGATCAGCAGCGGCACGACCAGATAGAACACCATGATCATGGTGATGAACCAGAGGGTCGGCATGGCCGGGGGCGTGAACATGGAGGTCAGGAGCGCGCCGTCGCGGACCTGTCCCCAACTGGCGATGCCGTAGAGACCGAACGCCACCAGCGCGATCAGATAGAGGGGATAGATGCGCAGCAGACGTCGCTGGTAGAAGGACCAGAGCCCGCGCGGGTCGAGCTGGATGCGCGCGCGTCCGAGCAGATAGCCGGAGCAGAAGACGAAGGTCGAGAGCGCGACGTATTTGAGCCCTTCGGTGAACCAGTTGGCGTAGCCGGGCAGGGCGGTGGTGTAGGGGATCAGATGCCAGTATCCGACGATGTAGAGGATGCAGACGGCACGTAGGAAATCGATGCCCAGGCTGCGTGAGACCTTGGCTGGGTCGGCACTGTCGGTCATGGTGGAGATGCCTCGCTGGGGTGGATTGAGATCGGGCGCGGTCGTTCGCGTTTCTCGCGCTAGAGCCAGCCGCCGCGCTTGAAGCGCCAGAGCATGATGCCGGCGATCACCAGGCAGGTGATCCAGAACAGTGGATAGGCCGGCGCCCAGTGAGTCTCGGGCATTTCGAGGTTCATCCCATAGACCCCGGCGAGGAAGGTCAGCGGAATGAAGATGGTTCCGATGACGGTCAGGACCTTCATGATGTCGTTGGTGCGGTTCGAGACCAGAGAGACGTAGGTCTCGGTCACGGCGCTGGCGATTTCGCGGTAGGTCTCGATCAGGTCGATGATCTGGACGCAATGGTCGTAGACGTCGCGGAAATAGGTCTGGGCGATCTCGGACAGGCACTCGTGGCGCTCGCGCTGGAGCTGGGCGACCAGCTCGCGCATCGGCCAGGCGCTGCGGCGGATCATCACCAAGTCGCGCTTGATCTCGTGCATGGCGTGCAGGCTCAGTGCTTCGGGCCGGGTGAGCACCTCGTCCTCGACGGCCTCCAGGCGTTCCGAGCTGGCGTCCAGGATGGGAAAGTAGCGATCGACCATCGCATCGATCAGGACGTAGAGCAGAAAGCTGGCATCGTTCTGGCGCACCCGCGAGCGCGGGCTGTCCAGGCGTTTGCGGATCTCCCCGATCGCAGGACAGGTGCTGTGCTGGAAGCTCAGCAGCGTGGTGCGCCCGAGGAAGAATCCGGTGGGCTCGGAGATCAGTTGGCCCTCGATCAGTTGGATTCCGTGCGCCATGACGAACAGCCGGCCCGGCAGGTCGTCCTCCCCTGGATAGTCTTCCAGCTTGGGTCGCTGCGCCCGGTCCAGAACGTCCTCGATGGCGAGCGGGTGCAGCTTGTACTTCTCGGCCAGGGTGCGCAGCGCGCTCTGGTCCTGGAGCCCTTCGACGTGGATCCAGCGCACCCGGGTCCAGCTCGGACGGTGGATGGCGAGGAAGGCCGCGACGTCGCTGATCTCCTGGGTTTCCATGCGCTCCGGGCTGTAGTCGGTGCAGAGGATGCGGGTCGGCGTATCCGGCGAGGTTGCGGTCAGCTCGTGATACTCGATGCCGGCCGGCAGTCCGGGGGGCGCTCGCTTGGCTCTCGGCAGGCGCGGTCGGGACAGCCGACGGGCGTGGCGATGCCGTGCCGCTCTTGGGTGCCGGTGGCCGTGTTCTGGGCGTGGGTTCACTGCTCCGGGCGGCGGTGTGCCGCCTGGGTCGGGCCGGGAATCGCTGGGCTCTCGCGTCATCGTCTGATCCGATCTCCGAGTCTCGGCACCCACTATCGGTCGGGGCGTCTCGGCGATCAAGTCCGTTGGCGTCGGGTCTGGGCATCGGGACACGTGTGCTGCCGACCGATAGTCGGTGGATCCCTTCCGGTGCGGGGGCGCTCTCTTGGAGGATGAGAATCTCTAGCGTAGGCTGCGCCCACGGGGCCGCGACAGCGTGCGTGCCTCCGCTCTGAGCCGAAGACGATGGCCAATGTCAGGACGTTTCCATATGAGTGACCACAGCATCTACCGCATCAGCTTCCTCAATCAGGGGAATATCTATCAGCTCCATGCCCGTAGCGTCGATTCGAGCAACCTGTACGCCTTCGTCGAGGTCGCCGACATCCTCTTCGGCGAGCGTTCCGAGATCCTTGTCGATCCCTCGGAGGAGAAGCTCAAGGCCGAGTTCGAGGGCGTCAAGCGGACCTACATCCCCATGCACGCCGTCATCCGTATCGACGAAGTCAGCAAGGAGGGACAGAATCGCATCGTCGGCACGAGCGAGGGCGCGACCATCACCCCTTTCCCAATGCCGCTGAAACCCAAGGGGCGCGAGTGACCGGGATCGCAGAGGCGCAGTGACCGCATGCATCAGGATGTCGTGCATTACCTTTCCGTCGGTGCTTTGCTCGGTATTTCCGCTGGACTGGCTCCTGGACCGCTGCTGGCGCTGGTGATCTCCGAGACCTTGCGTCACGGCGTGCAGGCGGGTGTACGGATCGCCTTCGCTCCGGTCCTTACGGATCTGCCGATCATCCTGGCGACCTGGTTTCTGGTGTCGGGGCTTGCGGATTTCCACCCCGTCCTCGGCGTCATCTCGCTCCTGGGCGCCGCCTTCGTTTTTTCGATGGGGTACGAAGGTTTGCGTACCACCGGTATCGATGTGTCTTCCGCTGAGGGGCCGGCCAAGTCGCTGACCAAGGGCGTCCTGGCGAATTTCTTGAGCCCGCATCCCTACCTCTTCTGGTTCGGTGTCGGGGCTCCGATCATGTCCGAGGCGTCGGCCGCGAGTGCGGCGGCGCCTTGGGTGTTCGTGGTCAGCTTCTATCTGCTGCTGGTCGGATCCAAGCTGGCGTTGGCGCTGATCGCAGGCCGGTCGCGGTCCTATCTGAACGGAAGGGTCTACCGCAATCTGATGCGACTGCTGGGCCTGCTGCTGATGCTTCTGGCCGGTCTGCTGGCGCGCGATGGCCTGGAGCTGCTGGGACTGATTGGCGGCTAGTGGAGGCGAATGGAAATCCCGCGTCAGGGTGGCGGGGTGCCGATTGCGGCAAAAGGGAGCGGGACCTTTCGGTCCCGCTTTCGGTTTTGCGGGAAGGCCGGGCGTCTTCCCTCGGGGGCGCGATCAGTTGACCTTGGTCTTGGCCGAGTTGGTTTGATCGTTTTGAGGTTGGTCGTTTCGGGCCGTCTGGTTGTGGGCGTCGGCCTGGGCGGTATCGGTCGCGGCGACCGGTTCGGACACGACCGACGTGGTCAGGACCATGCTATCTTGGATCTGCTTCAGCTCCAGGTTGGCCTCGTGCAGCTTGCCTTGGTCGACGAGCTTGATGGCGGCATCCAGTTTCTGACTGGTTTCTTCCAGAGGCAGGCTGACTATCCGGGTGACCAGGGTCAGATCCGCCAATTTCAACGCCTTGGCTGCGGCCTGCTGGTCGCCCTGGCGCAGATGCTCCTTGGCCTCCGAGATGGCCTTATCTTCCGCTTGGGTTCGCGCGGATGCCTGCTGCTCCGCTGCCTTGTCCATGGTTGCGGTCTGTTTGGCGTCCGCCGAGGTCTGTGGCTTGTCCTTGGCCGTATCGGTCGCCGCGTTGGCTGGCGTGTCGAAGCCTTCGACCACCTGGAGTTCGGACAGGATGGGAATCAGGTCCATGCGTTCCTTGTTGCGTGCCTGTTCGACCTTCTTGCCCGCGTTCTTGACATCGGTCGTGACCGTGACCGGACGGTCTTCCTTTCGGACTTCATCGAGCAGTTTGCGGCTGTCGGCGAGCAGTTTCTTGGCGCTGTCCACATAGCCGTCGTTGATCGCCAGCCGCGCCAGATGGATCGCATTGGTGGCGGCCAGTCCGTGCTCGGAGAGTTCGGCCGCCTGTTTCTTGCTGGGGCCGCCGGTGACGATGGTCGTGATGGTGCTGGCGTCGCTGGTCGCCGTCGTGCTCTCGGCCTGGGCGTGCTGCCGAGTGACGCCGACGAAGGCCAGTGCAATGAGCGTGGCGGCGGTGATCTGATAGGTGCGTTTCATCGAAGTCTCCCCTTGTGTCTAAATGGCGTTTAAACCCATGGATCGCCGCGATGGTGCTGCGATCCTGTTTCGACGTGAGTCTTCTTTCCCGACGCTGACAGTATCCGCCAGGGCACCTTAACGAACGCTGGCGAGTGGATTACATCGAGGTAAGCCACCGGCCGGGGAGTGCGGCCGATGGCCAGTCTTGAAGACTGGGAAGCGGAAACTGGACGGAACCTATGGCCATTCGTTCAGCAGGAAGCCGACTCCGATGCGGTTCACCGAGTGGTCGAAATCGATCAGGCTTTCGCCGTAGCCGTTGAAATATTGGGCGTAGACCTTGATCGAATCGCTCAAAGGATAGGTCCAGTCGAGCTGGACGCTGGGGTGCGTGGGGTTGCGGAACATGACGCCGAAATGGTGCTTGCCCAGATCGTAACCGCCGTGGAGTTCGCCGTAGCCCAGATACTCGTAGATGTCCGGGTTATCAGACGGATTGGGTTCGAGCGGCGACCAGACCCTCAGGGCGAGCTGGAACGGACCCCGCTCGGCCTCGACTTGTCCGATCAGACGGTTCCAGCTCCGCGACAATGGGTCGGAGCGGCCGTTGGATTGATGGTTCAGCATGACCCGCGCCGAGTACAGACGCCAACCCAGCGCAGAGAGATTCGGCTGCCAATTCAGGCCCAGCTCGGGCTCGTAGTTGGTCTCGCGGAAGGGCGACGAGTATTCCTGATTGTAGGCCTGGAAGAAGGCGAGTTGGGTGTAGGCGAAGTAGAGGTCCAAGTCGCGGTTGATAATGTTGGTCCAGATCGGCACCTCGAAGCTGATCTGGAACTTCATCTCGACATTGTCGAGCGCATCGCCGAGGAAGGGGATGTCGATACGCTCCTCACCCGGTACGTTGCGGTTGGGATTGTCGTTGTAGGAGACCGGCAGGAGGTAGTTCGGTCGATAGGGGCGGATTCCGAGCGAGCGCCGCTGGCTCGCCTCTTCTCCGATGTCGGGTATCGAGGGCGCCTTAGCGGCAGTCATGGGCTGGGCGGCGACCGCTGGCGTTTCGGCGGCCGGCAGAGGGACTGGAGCGACCGCGATGCCTGGCTTGACCCTCGGTTCGTGCTTGGCCAGGGTATCGAAACAGGCCAGTCGGTCGCTCGACTCGGCGATGGCCGCGCAGCGCGCGAGTCCGTCCTCCAGATTCGCGCTCGCCAGGCCGATGCTCGGCCATAGAATGCAGGCGACCCAGACGATCCAGCGGGGTCGATTCACGGCGATCTCTGATGGTCTCGTGGCGGTTCGCGCGACTTCGGGTGCGGGGATCGGTTCTTCTGTCGGTCTATTCGCGGCTGGCAAAACGTCCATGATAGGACTCCTTAGATCGAGGTTCGCCGGGTTTTGGCGCTGGATGGCCGATGGGCGGGCCTCACGAGAGGGAGTCGATTCGGCCATTTCGACGATGCCCGTCGTTTCGCGCACTATGTCTTGGCCTCGGAGCGATTTCAATCCGCATCATGTGCGCTGTCGCTCGGTTTGCGTTTCCGCTGGTCGTGTCCATCTATCGCTCCCCGTAGCCGGGGTTGCTTCGGTGCGCGTCAGGTCCCAACATTCCCGCATGATTTCCTGCTCCGATGGTGATTTTCGAATGGCTACGACGACAGGGGCTGCTGCTCCGACATCCACCGATAACCGGCTCTATCCCTCGCGACCGGCGCTGGAGGCGGCATTCGATGTCGTCAAGAAGGCCAAGCTTCCCCCGATACCGGATATCGTGCTGGCGCTGAAGGACGAGCTGGAACGCCCCGATCCGAACATGCAGAAGGCGTCTGAACTCATCGGGCAGGATATTGCCATCACCGGCAAGCTGCTCAAGACCATCAATTCGCCTGCGTTCGGTCTGTCCGCTAAGGTGGGGAGCGTTCAGCAGGCCGTATCCATCATGGGGCTGCGCCGTTTGGCCAACATGGTGACGGCCGAGGCGATCGACCGCATGCTGGCGGATCAGGGTGGAGAGTCGAAGGTCGTCTGGGATTCCATACTCGAAGAGGCGCGCACCATGGTCGAAATCGCGCGCCTGTCGCGGGGCGTCACCCCGGACGAGGCCTATCTGTTCGGCATGATGCACGACGTTGGTTGTCTGGTTTTCACCGGCCTGTTCGAGTCCTACAGTACCGAGTTCATCCTCCATCGGCACACGGATAGCGCAGTGCTGATCGATTTCGAGATGAAGCATCTTGGCGTGGATCATCCGACCGTCAGCTTCCTGCTCGCCGGTAACTGGAAGCTGCCCGATCAGATGGCCCTGGCCATCTATCTGCACCACAGGGTCGAGTGCTCCGAGGTGGATGACCCCAAGGTGCGCGCCTTGGTCGCGCTGGCGAATCTGGCGCATCGGCTGTCCGCCTTCTCCGAGGGATCGCTCGACATGTCCGAAGTCTGCTCCGAGGAAGATGCGATCTGGCGAGAGCTGAAGATTGCGGACGACGACTGGGTGCGGCTGTGCGAATCGATGGTCCAGGCAGGTTCGGGCTCCTGATTCCGTGCCGTTCGGGGGCATCAGGGTGCGTCCCATTCCCCCGCAGGAGTCGGCACCGCTCAGCAATGGCGTTCCGATGTGCGTGGGTGCGAATCAATTCGCGTCTATTTAGGAAAGACGGCTTCGCGGATCTCCCCTGACGTGAGTTCGGGGGCGCAATCGGTGATGAAACTCAGCGCATAGTCGCGCAGATAGCGGCCCCGGCGCAGCGCGATGCGGGCCCTGTTGACCCCGAACAGATGCGGCGCCTCCAACAGGTGCAACCCGGCGTCGCGTACCGGATGATAGGCCATGGCGGCGATGATGCCGACGCCGAGGCCCAATTCCACATAGGCCTTGATGACGTCCGAGTCCAGTGCCGACATCACCAGATTGGGGCTGAGTCCGGCGCTGGCGAAGGCCACGTCGATGCGGGCGCGGCCTGTGATGCCTGGGTGGTAGGTGATGATGGGATAGGCGGCGATCGTCTTCAGCGTCAGCGGCGTGGCGTCGATCAGCGGATGCCCGTCGGGCACGATCAGGGCATGCCGCCATTCGTAGAAGGGAAAGGTCGCCAGGCCTGCCTCGTCGCCCAGCGCCTCGGTGGCGATACCGATATCGACCTGTCCCCCATGTAGCAGCGCGACGATCTCCCGTGGCCCGCATTGATGCAATTCCAGGTGCACCTTGGGAAAGGCCTGTTTGAATCGGCTCACCACGGGGGGCAGGGCATAGCGGGCCTGGGTGTGGGTCGTGGCGATCGCCAGATGGCCGCTGTCCTGTTGGGCGAACTCCTCGCTCAGATGTTTGATGTTCTGCGTCTCCAGCAGGATACGCTCGACCATGGGCAGCAATTCCTTGCCCGGCTCGGTCAGGCCGAGCAGCCGCTTGCCGTTGCGCACGAACAGCTCGACGCCGAGTTCGTCCTCCAGATCCTTGATGTGTTTGGAGACGCCCGATTGGGCGGTGAAGAGGGCGTTGGCCACCTCGGTCAGATTGAACTGGCGACGGACCGTCTCGCGCACGATGCGCAGCTGTTGGAAGTTCATCTCAGGCGGCCCGCTCGGCGAAGACCTGGATCCGCGAAGGGGCCAGCCGTACCGTCTGTCCGGCCGTCAGGCCCAGTTCGGCGATGCGCTCGCGCGGCAGGATCACCTCGTAATGCCGTGGCTCGCCCGTGTCAGCGTCTCCGATCGGATCCTCGAGTTCGATGCGTGCATTGGCCCCGAAGGTCAGGACGCGCGCCACCAGGGCCTCGATACCCTGGTCGGCCATGGGATCGGTGAGGATTTCCAGCTCGTGAGGGCGGACGAAGCCGACCGCCTGGCTGCCGTGTGCCGCCGCGTTCTGATGGTGGGCCAGGCGCGCCTCGCCGATCCGCAGATGCGCCCCATCGATATGGCCCTGGAAGCGGTTGACCGCGCCCAGGAACCCATAGACGAAGGGCGTCGACGGATGCTCGTAGACCGCGTCGGGCGTTCCCCATTGTTCCACCCGTCCTTGGTTCATCAGCACGACCCGGTCGGCGACCTCCAGCGCCTCCTCCTGGTCGTGTGTGACGAAGACCGAGGTGATGTGCAATTCGTCGTGCAGACGGCGCAGCCAGCGCCGCAGATCCTTGCGGACTTGGGCGTCGAGCGCGCCGAAGGGCTCGTCGAGCAGCAGGACGCAGGGTTCGACCGCTAGGGCGCGGGCGAGCGCGACCCGCTGGCGCTGTCCGCCGGACAGCTGGGGCGGGAAGCGCTCGGCGAGCGATCCGAGCTGGACCAGATCGAGCAGCCGCTGGACCCGACGGCGGATGTCGGCCTCCCTGGGACGCTCGCGGCGCGGCTTGACCCGCAATCCGAAGGCGATGTTCTCGAATACCGTCATGTGACGAAAGAGGGCGTAGTGCTGGAAGACGAATCCGACCCGGCGCTGACGCACGTGGGTGCCGGAGGCGTCCTCGTCGTCGAGGATGACGCGACCGCTGTCCGCCGACTCCAGTCCGGCGATGATCCGTAGCAGCGTGGTCTTGCCGCAGCCGGACGGACCCAGCAAGGCGGTCAGGGCGCCCGACGGAAAATCGAGCGAGACGTCGTTCAGCGCGGCGAAGTCGCCGAAGCGTTTGTGGATATGCTCGACCCTGATGCTCATGGGTGTCTCCTCAGTGGGGGTGTTCGATGCCCCGGCGTGCCCGCCATTCGACGAGCGACTTCAGCCCCAGGGTCAGGATGGCCAGCAGCGCCAGCAGCGAGGCCACCGCGAAGGCGGCGGCGAAGTTGTATTCGTTGTAGAGGATCTCGACGTGCAGCGGCAAGGTGTTGGTCAGTCCTCGGATGTGACCGGAGACCACGCTGACGGCGCCGAACTCGCCCATCGCGCGGGCGTTGCAGAGGATCACCCCGTACAGCAGGCCCCATTTGACGTTGGGCAGGGTGACCCGCCACAGCGTTTGCAGACCGTTGGCTCCCAGCACCACGGCCGCCTCTTCCTCCTCTTTCCCCTGCGCCTCCATCAGCGGGATCAGCTCGCGCGCGATGAAGGGAAAGGTGACGAACACCGTCGCCATCAGGATGCCTGGGACGGCGAAGATGATCTTGATGTCGTGCTCGAACAGCCAGGCCCCGAACCAGCCGTGGGCGCCGAACAGCAGCACGAAGATGAGACCGGCGATGACCGGCGAGACCGAGAAGGGCAGGTCGATCAGGGTCGTCAGTAGCCGTTTGCCTCGGAACTCGAACTTGGCGATCGTCCAGGCGGCGGCGACGCCGAACACCAGATTGAGCGGAACCGCGACCGCCGCGACCGTCAGGGTGAGCCGCGCCGCCGCCAGTGCGTCCGGGTCGGCGAGGGCGCCGAAATAGGTGAGCCAGCCCTTGCGCAGCGCCTCGGCGAACACCGCCAGCAGGGGCATCAGCAGAAAGAGCGCGAAGAAACCTAGCGCGGTCGTCAGAATCAACCCCTTGAGCCAGGGCGGCTCGCTGATGGCGTTGGCTGGTGCGCGGTCGTTCGCAATACTGGCGGCGAGCGTTGCGGCCGTGGCCATCAGCGGTTCCTCCCGGCGCGGCGCGCGCTCCAGGCCTGAAGCAGGTTGATCGAGAGCAGCATGGCGAACGAGAAGACCAGCATGACGCTGGCGACCGCCGTCGCGCCCGCATAGTCGTACTGTTCGAGCTTGGTGATGATGATGAGCGGTGTGATTTCCGAGATCATCGGGATGTTGCCGGCGATGAAGATCACCGAGCCGTATTCGCCCACCGCCCGCGCGAAGGCCAGGGCGAAGCCGGTCAGGAGGGCGGGCCAGAGCGTCGGCAGGATGACCCGCCAGAAGGTCTGGACGCGGGTCGCGCCGAGACTGGCGGCGGCCTCTTCCAGGTCGCGCTCCAGATCCTCGAGGACGGGCTGCACCGTGCGGACCACGAAGGGCACCCCGATGAACACCATCGCCACCAGGACCCCGAGCGGGGTGAAGGCGACCTCGATCCCGACCGGTTCGAGCAGACGCCCGATCCAGCCGTTTGCGGCATAGAGCGCGGTCAGCGAGATGCCGGCCACCGCGGTCGGCAGGGCGAAGGGCAGATCGACCAGCGCATCGACGATCCGTTTGCCCGGAAAGCGGTAGCGGACCAGGGTCCAGGCCAGCAGCAGTCCGAAGAATCCGTTGATCGCCGCCGCCAGGAGCGCGGCGCCGAAGGACAGTCGGTAGGTCGCTACCACGCGCGGCGCCGTCACGATGGTCCAGAATGCCTCCCATGACAGGGTCGTGGTCCGCAGGAACACGGCCGCCAGCGGGATGAGCACCATGAGCGACAGATAGATCAGGGTGTAGCCCAGCGCCAGACGGAAACTCGGCAGGACGCGGGTCTGGGGCGCTGGAGCGAGTGCGGTCGCAAAACTCATGGATGATGTACTTGCCGGATCGGGCGTGCTTGGGGCAGGGCGCGGCGGCCGTGCGTATCGGTCACGGAAGGGTATGTCAGTGGCGTGACGGCTGGAACGAGCGAATTCTGCTTTGTTAAGCAGGGATTCTGATATGCCGCGTTCTGGTGCGTCGTCTGATAAGCAATGCGGTTTTTCTTGGTTGGTCCCGGATGCGCGGGGCTTTTCAATGGGGCGCACCAAACCTTGCCGACAGACAGGATTCCATCATGAAGCACCCATTCGCGCCTTCGTTCCGCTTGCTTGCCGGCGGTCTGCTGGGGCTCGTTCTCGCCGCACCCGTCCTGGCCGAGACCACCCTGCTCAACGTCTCCTACGACCCGACCCGCGAGTTCTATCAGGCTTTCAACCCCGCCTTCATCGCCGAGTGGAAGGCCCGGACCGGAGAGCGGCTCGTCATCCAGCAGTCCCATGGCGGTTCGGGCAAACAGGCGCGCGCGGTCGCCGACGGGCTGGAGGCGGATGTGGTGACGCTCGCGCTGTCCTACGATATCGACGCCATCGCCGAGCAGGGCATGCTCGCCAAGGACTGGCAGTCGCGTCTGCCGCACCGCAGTGCGCCCTACAGCTCGACCATCGTCTTCCTGGTGCGCAAGGGCAATCCCAAGGGGATTCACGACTGGGCAGATCTGATCCGGGATGGCGTCGCCATCATCACGCCCAATCCCAAGACCTCAGGCGGGGCGCGCTGGAACTATCTGGCCGCCTGGGCCTGGGCCGAGCGTCGTTACGGCGGAGACGAGGCCAAGGTGAAGGACTACATGGCACAGCTCTATCACCATGTCCCGGTGCTGGATTCGGGCGCGCGCGGGGCCACCACCACCTTCGTGCAACGGGGGTTGGGCGACGTGCTGCTGTCCTGGGAGAACGAGGCCTACCTGGCGCTTCGGGAGTTCGGTGAGGAACGCTTCGAGATCGTCGTCCCGTCGCTGTCCATTCGCGCCGAGCCGCCGGTCGCGGTGGTCGATCGGACCGTCGACAAGAAGGGAACCCGCGCGGTCGCGACCGCCTATCTCGAATTCCTCTATACGCCGGCGGCGCAGGAACTGGCGGCCACGCATTTCTACCGCCCGAGCGATCCCGGGGTGGCTGCCCGCTTCGCCGAGCGTTTCGTCAAGGTCGAGAGGGTCGGGATCGACGACCTGGGTGGCTGGCAGGCGGTCCAGCGCAAGCATTTTGCCGATGGTGGTCTGTTCGACCAGATTTACGGCTTGCGTTGATCCGTTGCCGCTGGGCCTGGCCGGTCGGAGCAGGCTCCGGACGTCCCCCAGCGGGGCACGGCGGAAGGTTTCGCGCAGCCGCTGTACGACCGATTGCCGCAACCGGCGCCGACGGCGTGCACGTAGGTTTTGTTGACGCCCTTGAAGCGATTCAGGTCGACGTATGCCATCTGTATCGTGGGAGATTCAGTCCGGTTCGCGTAGCGACTCGGGAGGCGAGTTGCGCTGCTGACATGCTCCGGTGTCGCGGCGCGTCATGTTTTCGGTGGGAGCGGGGTTTTTGTCTCGTTGTTCTGCGTCACATGTCGAAGGTTATGGGGCGGGTTCGAGTGAACGGATCTGCGTCAGGGACTTTCTTGAGACGTGGTTAGGGTATTTGGCAGGTTGACGTCGATCGATCGATCGGTCATTTTTCAAGCCGTTAAGATGTGCGTACAGCGATTCGAATGCCTAGTGAGTGCAAAAAAGATACACAACGGTCTGGTGTGTCTTTTTTTCGCCCAATCTGTTGCAAAACGCCATGTCGTCCTCTATAGTTCACAGCGCAAAGCATGATTGCGCTCGGTTTCTGCAGTCAATCTGACAAATTCACAACATAGCGGAGAACAGCATGAACAAGAAACTTCTTACCCTGGCGGTCGCCGCCGCGATGGTTGCTCCGACCGCCGCGATGGCCGATGCGATCCTCTACGGCAAGCTGCACATGTCCATCGACTATGCCGATGTCGAGTCTGGCTTCAAAGGCTGGGGCCTCAATGGTAAGGGTTCGATTCCGGGCGAGGGTCGTGCCAACCGCATCGGTGTTAAGGGTTCCGAGGATCTGGGCAATGGTCTGAAGGCCATCTACCAGGTCGAGCTCGGCGTCAAGATGACCGAGGAGAGCGCCTCCGGAAACATCGCCTCCGGCAGCAACGACTCCATCACCATGCGTAACAGCTACGTGGGTCTGGCCGGCGGCTGGGGTACCTTCCTGGTCGGTCGTCACGACACCCCGATGAAGATTTCCACCGCCAAGTTGGATCTGTTCTCCGACACCATGGCTGACTACAACGGCACCGTCGGTTTCGACGACGTGCGCGCCGACAATGCTATCGCCTACATCAGCCCCAGCCTGAGCGGCTTCCAGCTGGCCGCTGCGGTCGTGGCCGGTGGCTCCTCCACCGCTGGCTATGGCGAGAACATCAACTCCGACAGCCTGGCCGAGGCCTACTCCGTCGCCGGTATCTATAGCAACGGACCCTTCTACGCGTCCTTGGCCTATGAGTCGCTTGGCAACGAGATGTTCATGAACTCCGCCGCCAGCGAGTTGGGCAAGCTGAGCCCCAACTACGTCGATGACGATTACACCAAGTGGCGTGTTGGTCTCGGCTTGATGGACTGGAACGGTTTCACCCTGACCGGTATCTACGAAGAAGATTCCAACCTGCCGGGCGGCCAGCTCTCGCCTTCGACCGAGCCCGAGAAGCTGAAGCTGTGGCAGATCCAGGCTGGTTACTCCTTCGGCAACAACATGGTCAAGGCCATGTACGGCAGCGGCAATCGTGACGGTCGTTTCAACGATGCCAACACGGTCGACGAGTTCAAGGATGCCATCGAAGGCGATTACTACACTTGGGCGATTGCGTTCGATCACAGCCTGAGCAAGCGTACCAAGGCCTATGCGGTCTACACCCAGGTCGACGACGATGCGCCTGATGCTGGCTGGGACGGTTTCTCCGTCGGTATGATCCACAATTTCTAAGCGATCCACTCATCGCTTGAGAAGAAAAACGGGGCCTTCGGGCCCCGTTTTCGTTGCTTTGGTCGTTCGCTTCGACGGGCGAGCGCAGTCGTTTCGTGTGCTCAGTCGCGGGTCAGCGTCTTGGGTCCCTGCGCCGAGCCGAGGATCAGGACGTCCGCTGGTCGCAACGCGAAGATGCCGACGGTCACCACGCCAGCGATGTCGTTGATCCGAGTTTCCATCTCGGCGGGCGCCTCGATCTGGAGGTTGTGCACGTCGAGGATGAGATTGCCATTGTCGGTGACGAATCCCTCTCGCCAGACGGGGGTTCCACCGATCTGTACGATCTCCCGAGCGACATAACTCCGCGCCATGGGGATGACCTCGATAGGCAAAGGGAAGGTCCCGAGCCGATCGACCAGTTTGGATTCGTCCGCGATGCAGACGAATCGCGCGCTCGCGGCGGCGACGATCTTCTCGCGCGTCAGGGCGCCGCCACCCCCTTTGACCAATTCGAGGCGTGCGTTGGACTCGTCGGCGCCATCGACGTAGAGCGAAAGTTCGCCGGCTGCGTTGAGGTCGAGAACCTCGATGCCGTGCTGGCGCAGACGTTGGGTCGATGCCTCCGAACTCGAAACGGCGCCTTCAATGCGATTCTTGACGGTCGCGAGCGCGTCGATGAAGTGGTTGACGGTCGAGCCCGTTCCGACGCCGATCACGCCGCCTTCGACATAGTCGAGCGCCGCCTTTGCGGCCTGTCGCTTGAGGTCGTCCTGGTTCATCGTTGGTCCTCCGGTCTGGCTATTTTTGGGGTGCCGATCATATCAGAGCGCCCTTGGGGGCGTAGAGTCTGGACTCCGTCGCGACAGCATCGAGCGGGACATCCCAGGACTGTGGCTCGATGCGCTCCAGGCGCTGGCACTCATGCGCGACTCCGATCAGCCTCGGGTGCCGCCAATGATTGCGTCGTCTCAGGAAGGCGAGGGTGCGGTCGTAATAGCCGCCGCCCATTCCGATTCGGTGGCAGCGTTCATCGAACCCGACAAGCGGCATGATGATCAGGTCGATGGCGTGGCTTGGCGTCAGCAGTCTGCCTCGGGCGTTCGGCTCCGGTATGCCGAATCGGTTGGGGCGCATCCGGTCCCCGCTCCGAAAGCGGACGAACTGGAGTCGGCGGCGTGACGTGCTGTTGGATGCCCGGTCCAGAATCGGGAGGAGGCAGGTCTTGCCCAGCGCCAGAGCATGCTCCATCAAGGGTCTGGGATCGAGTTCTCCGTCCGCCGGCCAATAGAAGGCGATGCGGTGTGCACGAAGGAAGTGGGGGGCTCGCCGGAGTCGCCTAGCGACCGCAATGGCGTGGCGCCGCTGTTCTCGTGGGCTCAGTGCGCGCCTTGCGTGCCTCAGCGCGCGTCGTGTCGATGGGAGTGACTGCATGGGAGAGGAAGGGACACCCCCCATTTGTGCCGTTACGGGCCTTCGTTCTTGAACCAGACGGTTCAAGTGGGGACAGTCGTAGCCGCTTCAGGCTTTCCGCTCGAAGGCGGACTTGCGCAACAGCTATTCCGTCATATCCCCGGGGTAGTGATTAGGCTCAAGAAAATACCCAGGCCGCTGTCGAACACTACAGGGGGTGTCTTGCAAGCAAGGCTATACTCTTTCGTCCGACGCGTCCAGAGGGGGCTCGGCGCTCGTCTGGGCGGTGTGCTGTTCGGCGTCTCGCTGCTGCTCTGGGTGCTGCTCGTCATGCTCGGTAATCAGTGCGGCATTGACCTGGTCCTGAAGCTGCCTGAGACGCCGATTGGTGTCTTCGCCATAATTTGGCCGCGAGCGCTGGATCTGAATGAGATCATGCGCGATGTTCAGGGCGGCGATGACCGCAATCCGGTCGGTGCCGATGACGCGGCCGGACTGGCGGATCTCGCGCATACGGTTGTCGAGTAGACGGGCCGACGCCCGCAAGTCGTCCTGCTCATGGTATTCGCAGGCGATGCGATACTCCTTTTCGAGAATCTTGATGCTGACTTGCAAGGGCTCTTCTATCACAGGTTTTCCTCCATCGCGCGCAACCGGGACAGCATCGCCTCAACGCGGCTCCGTGCCTGCTCGGTTTTTTCGATCAACTCGCTACGTTCGGCGACCAGGCTGTCCTGGCGCGCTCGTAACGAAGTGTTTTCGTCTCGGAGCCGTCGGTTCAGGTGGATCAGGGCGCTCACCTGCTGCTCCAGTTGGTCGAGGTCAAAGCTGGCCAAAGTCCACGACTCCGTTGAAATTCTGCGCACTATAGAAGGGGTGCCGTGAGCGGTCAATCGTGTCGGGGTGCATGCTATGATCGGGCGTCGACACAGTAATCAGGCGTTTCCATTGCGCCGGGGGGATTCCACGGACAACCAATACGACGAGGTCGACCGACTGCTGCGGGCCACCCATCTCGTCCCGTCTCCGAGCGAGGCGCACGGCATGTTGGGCGGCTTCGTGTGTGCTGGGGCGGAGGATCCGGTTGCGCTCTGGCTCGACCATCTACTCTCCGAGCAGGAGGCCGAGGACGACGCCTTGTCCGAGGCGCGCGGCGGGCTACAGGCGTTCGGTCAGTCGGTTACCGAAGAGATTCAGGCGCGCGGCGATGGCTTGATGCTGTTGCTGCCGTCCGAGGAGGGGCCGCTGCTGGATCGCGCGACCGGAATCTACGATTGGGTGCGCGGCTTTCTCTACGCTTTCGGTGTGCTGGGACTGAAAGAGGGCGACCTCTCGGATCAGAGTCGCGAGGTCATCCGCGATTTCGCCGACCTGACGCGCATGGACCTCTCCGACCTCGAAGAGACCGAGGAGAACGAGGAGGCGCTCGTGGAAATCACCGAGTTCGTCCGGGTCGCCGCCATGCTCATCCAAGAGGAGCGCAGTGTCCCGCCGTTGCCGCCCACCGGGGAGCCGGCATGACAGCGTCCGAGTACAAGCGCCGTCGGCGTGCCCTGGCCAAGGCGCTCGGGCGAGGTGCGGTCGTCATCCTGCCTGCGGCGCGGGAAGTGGTGCGCAATCGCGACGTCCATTATCCCTTTCGCCAGGACAGCGATTTCGCCTATCTCACCGGGTTCCCCGAGCCCGACGCCTTTGCCGTTCTGATTCCCAAGCGCAAGGATGGCGAATTCGTTCTCTTCTGCCGCCCGAGCGATCCGGAGCGCGAGCAATGGAATGGCAGGCGGCTCGGCGTGGAAGGGGCCGTCGCCGTTTGCGGCGCGGATCGGGCCTATCCGTTGAGCGAGCTCGATGAGCGCATGCCCGAGTTGATCGAGGGCTGCGGTCGGCTCTATTACCCCATTGGCACGGATGCCGGCCTGGATCAGCAGGTCATGGGCTGGGTGAACAAGGTGCGTTCCAAGGTCAGGCTCGGTGCCGTCGCTCCGAATACCTTCGTTGCGATCGAGTCGCTCCTGCACGAGCAGCGATTGCGCAAGAGTCCCGCCGAGCAGAAGGTTATGCGTCGCGCGGCCCGTATCTCGGCTCAGGCCCACTGTCGGCTGATGCGTCTGGCGGCCCCTGGGCTTGGGGAGCGCGACCTGGAAACCGAGTTCCAACATGCCTGCGCCGAGCAAGGCGCGCGTCATCTCGCCTATCCCTCCATCGTCGGCGGCGGTATCAACGGCTGCATCCTGCACTATGTCGAGAACGATGCCACCCTTCGCGATGGCGATCTGGTGCTGATCGACGCCGGTTGCGAGCTGGAGGGATACGCTTCGGACATCACCCGGACCTTTCCGGTCAACGGCCGTTTCACCCGGCCGCAGCGCGAAGTCTACGAGCTGGTGCTGGAGGCGCAGTGTGCCGCCATCGCCAAGTCGCGCCCCGGGGTCTCTTGGAATGCGCCGCACGAGGCGGCGGTCAAGGCTCTGACCAAAGGGCTGGTTCGGTTGGGCATCTTGTCGGGAAAGGTCGGGAAACTGATCGAAGAGGAGGCCTACAAGCCCTATTACATGCACCGGACCGGGCACTGGCTGGGAATGGACGTACATGATGTCGGTAACTATAAGTCGGACGGCGATTGGCGCCGGCTCGAGCCCGGTATGGTCCTGACCGTGGAGCCGGGTCTCTATCTGCCGGACACTGAGGCGGTGCCTAAGCCCTATCGCGGGATCGGCATCCGGATCGAGGACGACGTCCTCATCACCGAGGACGGCAACGAGATCCTGACTGCCGACGTGCCTAAGGATCCGGACGAGATCGAGGCATTGATGGTCCGCTAGCCGGCTCGGGATCCTCCGGCGCGTTTCGTTGTCTCGTTCCAGGGTTTGCCCCCGATGCCCTCGCGTCTTTGCCTGTGGGGCGGCCGACTCCAACCCATTCCTGGATCGAATCAAGTCAGGTGTGAACGACATGTACCAATACGACGTCACCATTGTCGGCGGTGGTCTGGTCGGCGGCAGTTTGGCCTGCGCCCTGGCCAATACCGGACTCAGGGTCGCCTTGATCGAGGCGCTCTCTCAGCAGTCGCGCGCGCGGCCGAGCTATGACGAGCGTGTCATCGCGCTCTCCCTGGGCAGCCAGCGCATCTTCGAGGCGATCGGGGTCTGGCCGGAGATGGCTCCCGAGGCGGAGCCGATCCTCAAGGTGCGGGTGTCCGATCGCGGGCATTGCGCCTTCACGCGACTCGATCATGCCGAGGAGGGCGTCGAGGCGCTCGGCTATGTGATCCCGGCGCGTGCCATGGGGGCGGCGATCCAAACCGCGCTCAAGTATGCGGGAAACTTGGAGATCTTCTGTCCGGCCCAGCTGCTGACACATCGTGTCCGCTCCGATGGCGTCGAGCTGAACCTGCTCGCCGACGGCGAGCCGGTCTCCGTGCAGACCCGGCTGCTGGTCGCGGCCGACGGCGGTCAGTCCGGGATCCGAGACGGACTGGATCTGCGGGTTAAGGAGCATGCCTACGGACAGGATGCCATCATCACCACCGTCACCCCGGACCGTCCTCTGCGCGGTGTCGCCTTCGAGCGGTTCACGGATACGGGTCCCCTGGCCATGCTGCCCATGACGGCCGGGCGCTATTCGGTGGTCTGGACCTGTCGCGATTCCGAGACCTCGGATCTGCTGATGCTGTCCGATCAGGACTTCCTGGATCGGCTGCAGACGCGTTTCGGTTTTCGGCTCGGTCGGTTGGGTCAGGTGGCGCCGCGCCGCGCCTATCCCTTGAAATTCGTGCTGACGCGGGATTCGGTGCAGGATCGTCTGGTCATGATCGGTAACTCGGCTCACACCCTGCATCCGGTGGCCGGTCAGGGGTTCAACCTGGGGCTGAGGGATGTCGCCGGTCTGGCCGAGGTGCTGGCGGATTGCGCGGCCGCTGGGGGCGATCCGGGCGCGACCGAGACGCTCGCCGGATATCGGCGCTGGCGCGGTCGCGACCAGATGGCGACCGCCGGAATGACGGACGCACTCGCGCGTCTCTTCGTGCCCGACTGGACACCGCTGATCATGGCCCGTGTCGCCGGCATGCTGGCCGTGGATCTCATCCCGCCGGCCCGCCACCTGCTGGCCAGGCGCTTCATGGGGCTGGACGGCCGTCAACCGCGCCTGGCCTGCGGACTCTCGCTCGATGGAGGTCGTTTATGACAGGGGCAGATGCGACATTCGATCTGGTGGTCGTCGGTGGCGGCATGGTCGGCGCGGCGTTCGCGCTCGCCGCGTCCGGGCGGGGGCGTTCGATCGCCGTCATCGAGCCGCGCGAGCCGGCCCGCCAGTGGCCCGAGGGCGAGGTCGATCTGCGTGTCTCCGCCTTGAGCCGCGCGAGCCAACGGATGCTGCAGCGACTCGATGCCTGGGATCGCATCCTCGAACTGAGAGCCAGTCCCTATCGACAGATGCATGTCTGGGATGCGCTCGGCGGTGGCGAGATCCATTTCGACAGCCGGGACGTCGGCGAGGCCGATCTCGGGCACATCGTCGAGAATCGAGTGATCCAACTGGCGCTCTGGGAGGAGCTGGAGGCCGCCGAGGATGTGGTCCTGCTCTGTCCGGCCGCCATTTCGGACATGGAGCGGACCGAGGATGGATGGCGTCTGCTGCTCACCGACGCCCGCTCGGTCGAGACCCCGCTGCTGATCGGCGCCGATGGGCGCGACTCGCTGGTGCGCGAACTCGCCGGGATCGCGACCGAGGGCTGGGCGTACGGTCAGAAGGCGATCGTGGCCAACGTCAGGCCGGAGTGCGCGCATCGGGAGACCGCCTGGCAGCGCTTTTTGCCGACCGGCCCGTTGGCCCTGCTTCCGCTCGCCGACGGGCGCTGTTCCATCGTCTGGTCGGCGGACGATGCGCGTGCCGCCCAGATCATGTCGATGGACGAGGACGCCTTCTCGGACGCACTGACCGCCGCCTCCGAGTCGCGGCTGGGGCGCCTGACCCTCGATGGACCCAGGGCGGCGGTGCCGCTCAGGCTCCAACATGCCAAGCAGTACGTCCGGCCCGGACTCGCCCTCGTCGGCGACGCCGCGCATGCCATCCATCCGCTGGCAGGGCAGGGTGTCAATCTCGGATTCCTGGACGCGGCCGAACTGGCCGCCGCGCTCGATCTGGCCTCAGGCGCCGGTCGTTCGCCAGCCGGTCTCTGGACGCTGCGTCATTATGAGCGCGCTCGGCGTGGCGACAATCTGGCGATGCTCGCCGCCATGGACGCCTTCAAGCGGCTGTTCGGTCAGGATGGCGAGCCGGTCGTGAGTCTGCGTGGCCTGGGGTTGCGGATCGCGGACCGGCTCGTTCCGCTCAAGCGTCTCTTCATGGATCGGGCGCTCGGGCTCGGTCAGGATCTGCCGCCGTTGGCGCGGCCCTGGATCGGGCGCTGATCGATTCGATTCATCCCTGCGGCGAAATGTTCGATTTGGACCGACGGTTGCTTTTGGTTAGTCTTGCCGCCGTTTCGGCTGCAGCGTTGTCATTTTCAAGGCCGGCGAACGGACTTGTCGCCGCCTGTTCTTCTAAGCCCTGCATGCAGATGGGCATCGCCGGATGCGTCGTCGTCCTGCTACAGAACCAGGCCGGCCATGCCGCCGAGGAGCGGGGCGATCTATCCGCGCGGCGCGACTGACGTGGCCGGTGCCGTTTTTCATATCAGCTGAATCAGAACGATAGGGGACGAATATGTCTGCGAAGAACGCCTTTTATGCCCAATCCGGTGGTGTTACCGCCGTCATCAACGCCTCGGCCTGCGGCGTCATCGAGACCGCGCGTCGCCATACGGACAAGATCGCCAATGTTTATGCCGGGCGCAACGGCATTATTGGCGCCCTGACCGAGGACCTGATCGACACCAGCCAGGAGTCGGACGAGGCCATCGCCGCGCTGCGTTACACCCCATCCGGCGCCTTCGGTTCCTGCCGCTACAAGCTCAAGAGCCTGGAGGCCAACCGGCGCGAGTACGAGCGTCTGATCGAGGTCTTCAAGGCGCACGACATCGGCTATTTCTTCTACAACGGCGGGGGCGATTCGGCCGATACCTGCTACAAGGTCTCTCAGCTTTCCGAGACCCTGGGCTATCCGGTGCAGGCGATCCATGTCCCCAAGACGGTGGATAACGACCTGCCGATTACGGACAACTGTCCCGGCTTCGGCTCGGTGGCCAAATACATCGCGACCTCGGCTCTGGAGGCGTCCTTCGACGTGCGCTCGATGGCCAAGACCTCGACCAAGGTCTTCGTCCTGGAGGTGATGGGGCGTCATGCCGGCTGGATCGCCGCCGCCGGTGGACTGATCGAGGATCACGACATCCCGGTCATGATCCTCTTCCCCGAGATCGAATTCGATCAGCAGCGTTTCCTCGCCTCGGTCCAAGACAAGGTCGAGCGGTCCGGTTTCTGCACCATCGTGGTGTCCGAGGGCGCCAAGTATCCCGATGGACGTTTCCTTGCCGAACAGGGGACGCGCGACGCCTTCGGCCATGCCCAGCTCGGTGGCGCGGCCCCGGTTGTGGCCAATATGATCAAGGAGGCCACCGGCTATAAGTTCCACTGGGCAGTGGCGGACTATCTGCAGCGCGCTGCGCGCCATCTGGCCTCCAAGACCGATGTCGAACAGGCCTATGCCATGGGGCGTGCCGGGGTCGAGTTCGCGCTTGCTGGCCACAATGCCGTGATGCCGACGGTCAAGCGGCTGAGCAGCGATCCCTATGCCTGGGAGGTTGGCGAAGCGCCGCTGTCCGAGGTCGCCAACGTCGAGAAATTCATGCCGCGCGATTTCATCTCGGAGGACGGCTTCGGTATCACGCCCATCTGCAAGGAATATCTGATTCCGCTGATCCAGGGTGAGGACTATCCGCCGTTCGAGCAGGGGCTGCCCAAGTACGTCACCTTGAAGAACGCCTCGGTCGAGCGCCGGCTGCCGTCCTTCGAGCTCTGATCGCGCTGCGGCCGGGGATGCGGTCGAGCACGCGGAGGCTGCCGTCGGGTGCGGCACCCTCCGTTGCCGTCTCGGGCGTCACCGATACGCAATCGGGCCGCAACCATTCCTTGAACATCTCAAGCATTGGGATTTTAGATGGCTCGATGGATTACAATTCACGGCTAAACGTCCCAGCGGGCCCTTCAGGGCCTTTTTTCTTTGGGCTCCGACACTCCGCCGGCACTCTCCTTCGACGCCTGAACTGTCTTTCAACTCACTCATCGCGCATTCACGCATCTCTCATAGACTCTACAGAGGTCATTTATGGATCTTTCCAAGGTTTCCCGGGGCGATCTTCCCCATGTGCTCAACGTGATCATCGAGATTCCGGCGCGCTCCGATCCGGTCAAATACGAGATGGACAAGGAGACGGGCGCCATGTTCGTCGACCGTTTCATGTCCACCGCCATGTACTATCCCTGCAACTATGGCTATGTGCCGCATACGCTGTCCCCGGATGGCGACCCGGTGGACGTGCTGGTGGCTACGCCCTACTCGCTGATCCCGGGCTCGGTCATCAAGTGCCGGCCGATCGGCGTGCTCAAGATGACCGACGAGTCCGGCGACGACGCCAAGATTCTGGCCATTCCGGTCGATAAGCTCTACAAGGGCTATCGTCATATCGAGAGCTTCCGCGACATGCCGCAGCATCTGCTCGATCAGATCGCGCACTTCTTCGAGCACTACAAGGATCTCGACGAAGGCAAATGGGTGCGTGTCGGCGGTTGGGGCGGCCGGGAAGAGGCGTATCAGGAGATCATGAACAGCGTCAAGATGTTCGAGGACGCCCCGGATAAGCCGGCCTTCTGATGTCTCTGACCCATTTCACCCCATCGGGCGACGCCCACATGGTCGATGTGGGCGACAAGGTCGCGACCCGGCGTCGGGCCGTGGCCGAGGGGTGGATCCGGATGGAGCCGGAGACGCTCGCGCTGATCGAGCAGGGTGGACATGGTAAGGGCGACGTGCTCGGAATCGCGCGCGTCGCCGGAATCATGGGTGCGAAGCGGACCTCCGAACTGGTTCCGCTTTGTCATCCACTGAGCCTGACCCGGATCGACATCGCGCTGGAACTTCGGCATGGCGAGTGCGCCGTGCAGTGCAGCGCGACGGTCGAGACCAACGGACGGACCGGGGTGGAAATGGAGGCGCTGTGCGCCGTTCAGGTCTCGTTGCTCACCATCTACGATATGTGCAAGGCCGTGGATCGCGGCATGTGCATGACCGATATCCGGCTTGTCGAAAAATCGGGAGGTCGCTCCGGGCACTGGAGGCGTGATCCCGACGCCTCCAACTCGAATCCTTGATCCCGCCCTTCGATCGTCTCTGTCATCGTTTCGGGCACCCGCCGTCTTTCTCTTGCCTTACATCCAGGATGCGTTCCGACGATGAATCCCTTCTATCAGCGCGCTCATTTTCTCTCGGCCGCGAGTCGGCTCGATCACGCCCCGGCCGACAGCGGTCGCGAGGTCGCCTTCGCCGGTCGCTCCAACGCTGGAAAATCGAGCGCTATCAATGTGCTCTGTCATCAGAACGCGCTCGCTCGGACCAGTAAGACTCCGGGGCGAACCCAGCAACTGATCTTTTTCGAGCTGGACGAGGAGCGGCGCCTGGTCGATCTGCCCGGCTACGGTTTCGCCAAGGTCTCCGTGTCGGTCAAACGCGAATGGCAGCAGCATCTCGCGCATTATTTGGACTGTCGGCGCTCGCTGGCGGGCCTGGTGATCGTCATGGACATCCGGCATCCGCTCACCGACTACGATCGTCAGATGCTGACCTGGGGGCTGAAGGGCGAGATGCCGCTGCTCCTGCTGCTGACCAAGGCGGATAAACTCAAGCGGGGTCCGGCGCGCTCGGCGCAGCTCGCCGTGGAGCGTGCCGTCTCCAGTCACGGCGACCGTGTCAGCGTGCAGCTCTTCTCCGCCTTGGAGCGCCAAGGCGTCGAGTCGGTTCAGGCGGTGTTGGACCGCTGGCTGGAGGTGCCGTCGCCGGCGACCTGAGGGGGACGCTCGGATGCCGCTTGGCGCGATGTCACGATGGCCTGTGCGTGCGACCTGGAGCACCTGGGCTAGAATCGTATTTTCATTGCAGCGATTGGCGGCGAGCGTGATCCGCCCAAAGGAGCGAGATGCATATTGGCGATTTGATGGCCGAAAGTGGGGTCAAATTTGGCACTAGCGGTGCCCGAGGTCTTGCCTCCGAGATGACCGACTGGGTCTCTTATGCCTATACGGTCGGTTTTCTGCGTTATCTCCAGGAGGTGGGCGTCCTGGTTCCGGGCCAGGCGGTCGGGATCGCGGGCGATCTGCGTCCGAGCACGCCGCGTATCATGGCCGCTTGCGCACAGGCGGCGCTGGACCAGGGATGCCGGCCGATCAACTGTGGCCCCATCCCGAGTCCGGCGCTTGCGGCCTATGGCATCGCGCTCGGCATTCCTTCACTCATGGTGACCGGGAGTCACATCCCGGACGACCGCAACGGCATCAAGTTCAATCTACCGACTGGCGAGATTCTCAAACAGGACGAGGAGGGCATCCGCGAGCAGGAGGTCAAACGGCCGAGCGGAGTGTTCGATGCGGCGGGCGCCTTCATCGACACGGATGCCGCGCGGCTCCCCTCGCGCGACGATTCGGCCTATCGCGACTATATCGCCCGCTATCTCGACTTCTTCCCGCCGGGTTGTCTCGCGGGTCTGCGGGTCGGAATCTACGAGCATTCGAGCGTGGCACGCGAGGCCTATGCCGATGTGCTTGGCGGCCTCGGGGTCGAGATCGTCCGCCTCGGGCGCTCGGCGCAGTTCATTCCAGTCGATACCGAGGCGATACGTTCGGAGGATATCGACTTGGCGCGCCAATGGGCGACGGCCGACCGTTTCGACGCACTGGTCTCGGCCGACGGTGACGGCGACCGTCCGCTGGTCGGTGACGAGCAGGGTGTTTGGCTGCGCGGCGATATCGCGGGCGTGCTCTGTGCCCGTCAGTTGGGTGTCGCTGGTGTCGTGACGCCGGTGAGCAGCAACACGGCGGTCGAGAAATGCGGCTGCTTCCAGTCCGTCCTGCGGACCCGTATCGGCTCTCCCTTCGTGATCGAAGGCATGCAGACGCTGATCGATCGGGGGCTGAGCCCCGTGGTCGGCTACGAGGCGAACGGTGGCTTCCTGCTCGGCAGTCCTATCGAGGCCGACGACCGCCGACTGGCGGCCCTGCCCACCCGCGACGCCGTGCTGGTCGCCGTCACCATCCTGCTGGCCTCGGTCGAGCAGGGCAAGCCGCTCTCGGCCCTGGCGAGCGATCTTCCGCACCGCTTCACCTACAGCGATCGGCTCAAGGATTTCCCCACCCATATCAGCCAAGCGCGCATTGCCACGCTGGTCAGCGGTGATTTTCCACAGGACAAGGCCGCGATCGAATCCCTGTTCGGCGCGTCTTTTGGCCCAGTCATCTCGACCGATACCACTGATGGCCTGAGGATCACCTTCGCCAGTGGCGAGATCGCCCATCTGCGTCCCTCGGGCAACGCCCCCGAGCTGCGCGCCTATACCGAGGCCGACACGTCCGAGCGTGCCCGCGACATGAACGCAATCTGTATGGAGATCCTCGCAAGCTGGCGGCGATGATTTGGCTGGTAGGGCGCAATAGGCCGCCGGCACGCTGTGGCTGTAACACCTTCTCGTTGACGAAGGGTTTCATGGACGGCCGGCGTGCGATCTTGGGGCGGCCGTATTGCGCCGTATGGAATTGATGGGCGGGATCGATACCGCATCGCCGTCTGTCATGTGGCGCAATACGCTGTCGCTATTGCGCCCTACGCTGGTAGCTCGCTACAGCAGGAAAAGGGTCGCCAGTCCAAGAAAGGCGAGGAAGCCGACGACATCGGTGACCGTCGTGAGGATGACTCCGCCGGCCAGTGCGGGGTCGATGCCGAAGCGTTCCAGCGCCAGGGGGAGCAGGGCGCCGGAAAAGGCGGCGGCCAGCAGGTTGATGCTGATGGCGGCGCCGATGACTAGTGCGATGTCGGTGTCATGGAACCAGAGCTTGGCGACCAGTGCGACGACGATGGCCCAGATGACGCTGTTGATGCCGGCGACCGCCATTTCCTTCCACAGGAGCCAGCGTGCGTTGTTGATCGAGAGCTGTCCGAGCGCGAGTCCGCGTATGGCGAGCGTGAGCGTTTGGGTGCCGGCGATGCCGCCCATGCTGGCCACCACGGGCATCAGCACGGCCAGGGCCACCACCTGCTGGATGGTCGCCTCGAAGCGTCCGATCACCCAGGCGGCGAGGAAGGCGGTGAGCAGGTTGACGCCGAGCCAGAGCGCTCGGCGGCGGGCACTGAGCAGGACCGGGGCGAACATGTCCTCGGTCTCCGACAGACCGGCCTGTCCCAGGAACTGGTGATCGGCCTCTTCGCGGATGACGTCCATGACATCGTCGACCGTGATGCGTCCGAGCAGGCTTCCGTCCTCGTCCACGACCGGCGCCGTGACCAGGTCGTGCTGCTCGAATCGGGTCGCGACCTCGCGTGCGCTCCAAGAGGCCGGAATGGCCTGTACGTCGAGCGTCATGGCCTCGGCGACGGTGTCTTCCGGATCGTGGGTGAGGAGGTCGGTCAGGTAGAGCACGCCGAGATAGTGCCCCTTGCGGTTGACCACGATGAGATTGTCGGTGATGTCCGGCAGTCCGTCTTTGAGTCGACGCAGGTAGCGCATCACCACGTCGAGCGTCATCTCGGGACGCACCGTCACCGTGTCGGTGTTCATGAGGCCGCCGGCGCTGTCTTCGTCGAACGACAGCGCCTTTTCGAGACGGTCGCGCCGTTGCTGATCGAGCGATTTGACCACCTCCTGGGTGATGGCGACCGGCAGATCCTGCAGCATGTCGGCCAGGTCGTCCGTGTCCAGACTGCCCATGGCGGCGATCAGCTCGCCGGCGTCCATCAGCCGGATCAGATGCTCGCGGACGTCGTCATGGAGATAGGTCAGGACCTCGCCGTCGTATTCGGCCTCCACTAGATTCCACACCAGTTCGCGCTCCTTGGGTGGGAGCGATTCGAGCAGATGGGCGATTTCCGCCGGCTGTAGCGCGTTGAGCATGCGTGCGGCCTGACGCATCCCTCCCTGCTGCAGAACCTGCTGCAGATCCTCGAGTCGGGTGTTGTCGGGGTTGCTGGGAACGGGGACGGTCATGGAAGCCCTGTCGGTCGCGAGGTGGCGGACGCAATGCCGTGATGACGCCTATGCTACCAGAGCCGAGCGGCGATCTTCGCGCACTCAGTCGGCGTTCAGGGCATCGAGCAGAAGACTCGGATCGGCGTCGTCCAGGTGCGCGAAAAGGAACTCGGCGCGTGCGCTCAGATCCTGGGTGTCGGCGTTCAGTACGGTCTCTTTGATATTCAGAATGGCACCTGGTTGCATGCTGAATTCGCGTAATCCCATTCCGAGCAGCAGCCGGGTGAAGCGGGGGTCGCTGGCCATTTCGCCGCACATGCTGACAGAGACGCCTTCGGCTGCGCCGGCCTCGATGATGATGCGGATCAGCCGCAGAATGGCCGGATGGGTGGGGTCGAAGAGATAGTTGACCGCGTCGTCCAGCCTGTCGATGGCGAGCGTGTATTGGATGAGATCGTTGGTGCCGATGGAGAGAAAATCCAGTCGGCGGGCGATGGGTCTGGCCGCGAGCGCGGCGCCCGGCACCTCGATCATGGCGCCGATCTGCATCTGCGGATCGTAGTCGAGTCCGTCTGCATCGAGTTCGCGTTTGATCTCGCCGATGAGGTCGAGGACCGTTTCCACCTCGTGCAGATTGGTCACCAGGGGGAGCATGAGTCTGACCGATCCGAGCGCGGAGGCGCGCAGTATGGCGCGCAGCTGCGGGCGAAAGAGTTCGATTTCCTTGAGGCAGAGCCGAATCGCGCGCAGCCCGAGCGCTGGATTGGTCGCGCCGCCGCTCGGGTCGGCCATGGCGCCGGTGCGCTTGTCCATGCCCAGATCGAGCGTGCGGATGGTGATCGGGATTCCATCGAGTCCCTCCAGGATCTCGATGTAATTGGTCAGATGCTCCTCCTCGTTCGGGAGGTCGTCCCGGTTCATGTAGAGGAACTCGGTGCGGTAGAGGCCCACCCCGTCCGCCCCTGCGGCCCGAGCGACCTGGACGTCCTCTGACAGCTCCAGGTTGGCCATGATTTTGATGGATACGCCGTCGCGGGTCCGAGAGGGCAGGTCCACCAGGTCGCGCAGTTGGCGCTGACGTTGCTCGATGGCACGCAGCCGTTGGCGGAAATGCTGGAGCGTGTTGTCGTCCGCGCTGGCCAGCAGCGTGCCGGTCTCGCCGTCGACGATCAGGAATTCGTTCGGTTGCAGATAGCGCGTGGCTTCGTGGATCCCAACGACTGCCGGGATACCGAGGCTGCGGGCCAGGATCGCGGTGTGCGACGTGGGTCCGCCGTATTCGGTCACGAAGGCGACGGCGCCACGCTGGTGGAGCAGAATGGCGTCGGCCGGGGTGAGATCCCGGGCGACCACGATGTGGCCGATCAGGTCCTGGTCGGCGAGAACGGGAGGGGAGGCGTCCTCGCGCAGGAAGCCCTGAATCTGACGTACCAGGTGCTGGACGTCGCCCCCGCGCGCACGCAGATAGGCGTCATCCATCTCGTCGAACACCTGCATCAGTCGTTCGCAGTGGATCTGTAGGGCCCATTCGGCGCAGCACAGCTGGCTCTGGACGATGTGCTGGATCGCACTGGCCATCGCCGGATCGTCGAGCATCAGGAGGTGCACGTCCAGGAATTCGGCGGCATGGATCCGGCTGTCGGTCGAAATCTGGTTACGCACCATGCGCAGCGCCTTGCGCGCGGACTCGAGGGCCTGATCGAACCGGGCTAGCTCGGCGTCGACCTGATCGGCCGCGATGGCGCGATGGGCGGCGGCATGCTGGTCGCGGTCGTCGATGAAGGCTGGCCCCAGGGCGACCGAGCAGGCCGAGGCGATCCCGATGCCCTGGAACGCGATCGTCACTCGCTCTCTCCGAAACGGTTGCGGATGAGCGTCTCGATCGCGTCGATGGCCTCCTGCTCGTCCTCGCCCTCGGCCTGAACCGTCACACAGGTGCCCTGGCTGGCGGCCAGCATCATCACGCCCATGATGCTCTTGCTGTTGACGCTCTGGCCGCGGCGCTCGATCTCGATATGGCTCTTGAAGCGTCCGGCGCATTGCACCAGCTTGGCTGCCGCCCGCGCATGCAGGCCCAGCTTGTTACAGATCTCGAATTCTTTGCGAATCATCCGGCATGAATCCCTGTTGCGCGAGTGGTCTCATCGCGGTTTTCAATCGTGCTTGCAGCGTTGGACGCCATCGCGTCCGCCTTGAAGTGCCTTCTCGGCCACGGCATCCAGGTCGAGGGTGGCGTAGTTCAGCGTTCTCAACAGCATGGGCAGATTCACGCCGGTGAGCACCTGTACGTTGGTCCGTAGTTCCAGGAGCCTGTTGGCCACGTTGCACGGGGTGGAGCCGAAGAGGTCGCTCAGGATGAGTACACCGTCGCCCTCGTCGAGCCGATCCAGACTGTGCAGGCATTCCTCGATCAGGTCCTCGCGCGGCGTGTCGTTGACGACCTCGACACCCTCGACCCCGGCTGGGACGGTGCCGAGTATCTCGCCTGCGATCCGCAGCAGATCCCGGGCGAGCGGGCTGTGTGTGATGAGTAGGACTCCGACGCTCACGCCAGTTCTCGATGCCGGACGATGACGCTGTGCCCGAGCCGCTCGAAATGGCGTCTCAGTTGCTCCGTCATGTAGACCGAGCGATGCTGCCCTCCGGTGCAACCGATGGCGATGGTGAGATAGCTGCGGCCGTCGGTTTCGAAATGGGGAATCCAGCGCTCGAAGAAGGTGAGGATGTCATCGCGCATGTCTCGGGTCTCGGTGTGCTCTTCCAGGAACGCCTCGATCAGCGGATCCAGCCCGGTCAGCGGCTTGAGCTCGGGTTGCCAATGAGGGTTGGGAAGGCAGCGCACGTCGAAGACGAAGTCGACGTCCTGCGGGACCCCGTGCTTGAAGCCGAACGACTGAAGCAGAATCGATGCCTTGGGCGAGGCGTTGCCCATCGCCCAGCCGCGAACCCGGTCGCGAAGTTCGTGGATGTTGGTCTGGGTCGTGTCGATCTGGACATCGGCGCAGTCTCGAATCGGTTTGAGCAGCTCGCGCTCCAACTGGATGGCCTCGCTCAAGGGGCGCTCGCCGCGCGTCAGCGGGTGCTTGCGGCGTGTCTCGCTGAAGCGCTTGATGAGGGTCTCCGTCTGCGTCTCCAGAAAGAGCACATGGCAGTCGATGCCTTGCTCCAATGCCGTCGTCACCAGCTGGGGGAGCTGGATCAGCGCCTCCCTGTTGGTTCGGGCATCGATCCCGACGGCCGTGTTGGTGAAGGCGGTATCCAGCGTGTTGTGGAGCCCCAGCGCCAAATCCTTTAGCAGGAAGAGCGGCAGGTTGTCGATGCAGTAATACCCCAGATCCTCGAGCGTGTGGAGCGCGACGCTCTTTCCGGAGCCTGACAGGCCGCTGAGAATGATGAGTTTCATCGCATGTCTTCGCGTCGGGTGTCGTTGATGTGAGACATCGAATATGAGGCGTCGCTGTCCAGCGAACTCAGCGTCGGAGTGTCGGTGGATCGGGTCGGTCGATGCTGATCGCTCTGGCCTGGCGGTCGATGAAATCCACTCCGGCGTCATAGCCCCGGATCCGTAGGATCTGGTGGCGCACCGCCGCTTCGACCAGGATGGCCAGATTGCGGCCGGGGGCGACCGGCATCAGGATCTTGGGGACGGCGACGCCCAGGATGTTCATGGCCGTGAGGCTTCCGCTGAGCCGATCGATGCATTCGAGCTGCTGGTGGTCCAGCGGCTGCAGGTCGATGATGAGGTTGAGCGTTTTGTCGCGCAGCACCGCGCCCTCGCCGAACATGGCCCGGATGTTGAGAATGCCGAGTCCTCGGACCTCAAGGAAGTCTCGGAGTGTCTCCGGGCAGGTCCCTTCCAGTACCTCGGGCGCGATGCGGGCGAACCGGGGCGCGTCGTCGGCGATGATGCGGTGACCGCGCGTGATGAGCTCCAGCGCCAGTTCGCTCTTGCCCACCGCTGGATTGCCCACCAGCAGCACGCCCATGCCCAGCACCTCGATGAAGACGCCGTGAACGGTCTCGCGTTCGGCCAAGGCGTGGGTCAGGAAATAGCGTAGATGGTTGATCAGATCCTGATCCCCGAGCGACGAGCTGAGAAGCGGGGTCTGGGTGCGCTCGGCGACCTCTCGCAGGGCGGCATCCGGCTCGATGTCATCGGAGAAGATCACCGCTGCGGGACGGTCGGCGAAGAGCTTTTCGATGGTTTCGGTAAAGGCGGTGCTTCCCAGTTCGGTCAGATAGATCTGCTCGGGGTGGCCGATCACCTGCAGTCGGTTGGGGTGGATGCAGTTGAGCGATCCGATCAGAGACTGGCTCCCGTGCGCAGGTGTTTCGCCGCGCAGCGGGCGTGGCTCCTTGGGCTCGGGTGTGAGCCAACCGAGCTTGAGTTGCGGCGCCGTCTGAGCGATCAGGAATTGCAGGCTGTCGATCATTGCTGGCGTCTCGCCGGGCGGTCTATCGTGCGTTCAGGACGCTCAGGAGTCGGGCAGCGGAGTCGGCTTCGCGCAGTTGCGCTCGGATCTCGGGGTCGCTGAAGAGGCTGGCCAGATGGGCGAGCAGGTGGAGATGCTCCTCGTTCGCCGCCTCCGGGACGAGCAGGGCGAAGGCCAGGTCGACGGACTCGCCGTCTGCGGCATCGTAATCGATCCCTTGCTTGATCTGGACGAAGGCGCCGATGACGTCGGATACCTCCTTCAGGCGCGCGTGAGGCAGCGCGATCCCGTGACCGAGCCCGGTACTGCCGAGACGCTCGCGTTCGAGCAGGCGCTCGAAGACGGTTTCGGTCTGTAGTCGCGGGTGATCGGTCGCCAGGAGTTCGGCCAGTGTTTCGAGCAGACGCTTCTTGCTGGAGATCTCAAGGCCGCATCCGATGCGGGATTCGCTGATCAGATCGGGGCTGAACATGGGGTCAACTCCTGTCAGGCACCGGCGCGTTTCACGGCGATCATGTCGCTTGGCGATGGTTGCCAGAGGCATCGCGGACAAGTGATTCTGGTCATGAGTCGTGGTTTCCTCGAAATCGGCCCGATGACGGGTGCATGGGATGACGGGTGCATCATATGTGCTCAGTCGCCATCGTCTCAATGAAAAACACCTCGAACGGCCTTCCTTGTGTCCGTTCGAGGTGTCGCGCGCCTCAGCGAGTCGGCGCAGCGGTCAGATCGATGCGTATCGGGATCTTAGGCGCTTTCGGTCAACGTTCATGCGACGACCTGGCGTGACGTCCGTCTTCGGTGTCGGGCGAGGGCGGGGCGGCGCTTGGCCATGCTCCCGCCGGCCCTCTTAGAGGACGAACGCCCATTCGGCGTCATTCGGTATGAACGTTTCCGGCCATCGCCTCATTCCTCCTCGGCGGCGGCGATCGGTGCACCAGGTCGGTGGCTGTTCTTCTTCTCCTTGTAGCGGATCACTTGTCGATCGAGCTTGTCGATGAGCCCGTCGATGGCTGCGTACATGTCTTCATGGGCGGAGTCGGCAAATACCTTGCCTCCATTGATATGGAGCGTCGCCTCCGCCTTTTGGGTGAGCTTTTCAACGCTGAGGACGACGTGGGCGTTGATGACGTGGTCGAAGTGTCGTTCGAGACGTTCGAATTTGCTGTCGACATAACCCTTCAGCGCTTCGGTTACGTCGATGTGGTGACCCGTCAGGTTAATCTGCATCATTTGACTCCTTAGGTTCAAACAGCCTGCTCATGCTAGGCGTTTGCGCTCGTTCGAGGGTGGGATACCCATTGCCTCGCGATATTTGGCGACTGTTCGGCGTGCGACCTTGATGCCCTGATCAGCGAGTTCCTGTGCGATTTTGCTGTCGCTCAAGGGCTTTCTGGCGGATTCCCCCGAGATCAGCTTGCGAATCAGGGCGCGGATCGCCGTGGATGAACACTCGCCGCCAGAAGCGGTGTTGACGTGCGATGAAAAGAAATACTTGAACTCGAATGTGCCTCGCGGTGTATGCATGTACTTCTGGGTGGTGACCCGGGATACGGTGGATTCGTGCAGTTCGAGCGCCTCGGCGATGTCGCGCAGAACCATCGGGCGCATGCCCTCGTCGCCGAGTTCGAAGAAGTCCTGTTGCATCTCCACGATCTTGGATCCCACGCGCAGAACCGTGTCGTTGCGGCTGGCCAGGCTCTTGATGAACCATCGTGCCTCCTGCAGATGGCTCTTGAGCGTGGTGCTGTCCGCGCTTTGATCCGAGCGCCTGATCAGTCGCGCGTAATCCGCGTTCACTCTCAGTTTCGGCGTCGACTCCGGATTGAGTTCGACGTGCCAGCGACCCTCCCCTTTACGGACGAAGATGTCGGGGACAACGTACTCCGGCGGCGCCTCTTCGATCAAGGTCCCCGGCTTCGGATTGAGTTGGCGGATGAGCGCGACCGCCTCCGCGATGCGCTCCTCCGGTTCCTTCAGCAGGCGGGCGAGCGCGCCGAGGTCCCTTCTGGGCAAATGCTCGAAACCCTCAGCGCAGACCCGAAGGGCCAGGTTGCGTGCAGGAACCTGGTCGGGCAACTGACGCAGCTGGATGATCAGGCATTCCTGGATGCTGCGTGCGCCGATGCCTGGCGGGTCGAGCGATTGGACGCGGTGGATCAGCGTCTCGACCTCCTCGACGCTGATATCCGGGTTGTCGATGGCGGCGAGCAGCTCATCGACGTCCGCGCGCAGATAGCCGGCCTGATCGATCGAGTCGATGACCGTCTGAGCGATCATGAAGTCGCGCTCGTTCAGACGGCTCAGATTCAGCTGCCAGGCGAGATGATCCTGCAGGCTTTGTGGGCGGCTCTGCTGGGCGAACGGATCGAAATCGGAGCTGTCGTCGCTGCCGTGCGAGGTCGGCGGCAGATAGCTGTCGAAGACGTCGGTCCACTGGGTGTCGACCGGCAGATCGTCCGGCATCTCGTTCGACTCGGCGCGGATCTCGCGATCCACGGCCAAGTCCTGCTCGCCGCGCTGGGGTTCCGCCTCGACCTGGCTCTGGTCGAGCCGCACGTCGCTCTGCTCACTGGCCGCGAAACGTTCGTTCTCATCGCCCTCTTCGAGCATGAGATTGGTTTCGAGTGCCTCTTGGATCTCCTTCTGGAGCTCGAGCGTCGAGAGTTGCAGCAGCTTGATCGCCTGCTGCAACTGGGGCGTCATGGTGAGGTGTTGGCTGAGGCGAAGCTGGATGGATTGCTTCATCGATCGCGTACGCGCCTTGAGGTGAACCGCTTGAGGTCTAAAGCAATAAGAGTGCCTGTTGCCATTCTAGCCCATTTCGGCGAAAAGAGCCGCCAGTCGCCGGAGGTTGGTTTGCGGCTTTGTTTTGTAAGACATTTCTGTCTTTCACTCGCCAGATATGGGGCGGGCGGTGCAGAACGCCATCCAGTCCATGATGGACCGGCGCTGGCGGCTGACGGCGTGAGGCTGGTGGCTATATGTCGGCTCATGGATGCTTCGTGAGGTCGCCGTTCACATCGAGAAGTCGGCGCCGAGATAGACGTCTCGAACCTGCTGGTTGGCGAGCAACTCGCGCGGCTGGCCCGAGGCGATTACGTTTCCATTACTGATGATGTAGCCTCGATCGCAGATATCGAGTGTCTCGCGGACATTGTGGTCCGTGATGAGGACGCCGATGCGCCGGTCCCGCAGATGGGAGACGATGGCCTTGATGTCGCCCACGGCGATGGGGTCGACGCCCGCAAAGGGTTCGTCGAGCAGCATGACGACCGGATCCACCGCGAGCGCGCGGGCGATTTCGAGCCGTCTCCGTTCTCCGCCCGAAAGGCTCAGGGCGAGCGAATCGCCGACATGCGCGATGCCCAGCTCTTCGAGCAGTCGCTCGCAGCGCTCCTCGCGCTCGGCGCGCTTGAGATCGCGTCGGGTCTCCAGGATGGCCAGGATGTTCTCGCGTGCCGATAGTTTGCGGAAGACCGAGGGCTCTTGCGCCAGATAGCTGAGTCCGGCGCGTGCGCGCGCATGCATCGGCATGCGGGTGATGTCGCGGTCGTTCAGCGAGATCCGGCCCTGGTCGGCCGTGATGAGCCCGACGATCAGGTAAAAGCAGGTCGTCTTGCCGGCACCGTTGGGTCCCAGCAGGCCGACGACCTCTCCTGGTTCGACCTCGACCGAGACGTCTTGCAGCACCTGCCGCCGACGGTAGTGTTTCTTCAGGTGTTCGGCGCGCAGTGCGGTCAAACGGGCCTCCTCATCGCAGGTGCCTTATTGCTTTTCGGGGGTGATGGTGATCTTGACCCGTCCCGAGCCTCCAGCGCGGAATTGGGCGTGGGCGCGATCGTAGATGATGCGCTCGCTGGTCAGTCGGTCCTCTCCCTGGATCAGCACGCCATCGCCGATCAGGACGAGCTCGTCCTTGTCGGCGTTGTATTCGATCCGTTTGGCGAATGCGTGCACCTCGCTCTGGTCGCCGTCGAGACGCTGTTTGTAGCGTGCCGGCTTGCCCAGCGCGATGATGAACTTGGGTTGGCGGTCCTCGCGATGGTAGACGGTCACATGGTCGGCCAGGAGCTGCATGCTGCCCTGGTCGACCTGGACGTTGCCGACATAGACGCTGGTGTTGTCGCTTTCGCGGACCTCGACGTCGTCGGCCTCGATCAGAATCGGCTGTTTGGCGTCATCCTTCAGCGCCCAGGCCTGTCCGGCGCTCATGACGGCGAGTGCGGCCAGGAATAGGTGTGCGATGGGCCTGGGTGCGCGGGTCTGGTCGGCTTTGAGGGTCGTCATGGGTGCGGATCCTGCTCGGGATCGGACTCGGGCGCGAGCCGGATGCGCGCGCGTCCATGGAAGGTGGTGCGGGTCGGTTCGTTATACCAGAGGCGCATTCCGTTCGCGGTCAGTGCGTCGCCATCGCTGTCGACCCGTACTTCGAGATCGGTTTCGGCCAATCCTTGCTCGCGCCAGATATCCAGACGTTCGGTCTCGAAATGCGCCGGGCGGCTTTCATCGTCGCTCGCTCGGTCCAGCTCGACGTTGCCCTCCAGGCGGATCTGATCGCCGTCCGCGTAGATGGTGCCTCGGTCGGCCTTGGCGTTCCAGGGTGGTCCCTTGGTCTGGTACAGCTCCAGGCGCGGCTGGTCCAGTTCGGAGATATTGTCCGTGGCGTAGTGCCGCAGCTCGGTCGCCTTCAGATGACGGATCGGCCGCCCGCTGTCGTTGGTCTCGACCGCCGAGAATCGATCGACGACATAGTCCGGCAGTCGGGGGCGCGTCCGGTGCGCGCCGACATCCCCGTCCGGTGTCTTGAGCTGCCACCAGGCGATGGCCCCGACGATCGCGAACAGGATCGCGAGCATCAGTTGCCGTCCGCTCCAGAAGGGGCGATCGAAATAGCCGAAATAGGCGCTCATCGATAGCGCGACATCATCTGCTCGAAGGTGCCCTGAGCATCCATGATCATTTCGCACACTTCGCGCGCCGCGCCGCGTCCGCCGGGCGCGACAGTGCACCAGTGCGCCAGGTCGCGGACCTGCGGTTGGGCGTCCGCGACGGCCACGGCGAGCCCGACGCGGCGCATCACGGGCAGGTCCACCACGTCGTCGCCGACATAGGCGATCGTTTCGTCTGGCAGCTCAAGGCGTTGCTTGAGTTCCTCGTAGGCAGGAAGCTTTTCGCGGTAGCCCTGGAAGACGTCGGAGACGCCGAGACTCTCCATGCGCATCTGCACCACATTGGAGGTGCGTCCGGTGATGACGGCCAGCCGCACGCCGCTCTGCTGGAGCATGACCATGCCGTGTCCGTCGCGCGAATTGAACGCCTTGTACTCGAGCCCGTCGTCGCCGAGATAGAGACTCCCGTCCGTCAGCACGCCGTCGACATCGAAAATGACCAGTCGGATCCGGGATGCGCGTTCTCGAATGTCCTGCATGGCTGGCTGACCTCGTTGGCTGTGGATCGTTGTGGTGTCCTGGGTGTCCGGCGCGACGCCTGTCGGCGTCACACCACGCCCGCTCGGAGCAGGTCGTGCATGTTGAGTGCCCCGATCGGTCTGCGCTGGGCGTCGAGCACCAGCAGGCCATTGATGGACATGGATTCCATCAGTCGCACGGCCTCCACGGCGAGCGCGTCCTGCGACAGCGTGACGCAGTCGCGCGTCATGACCGAATCGATGCGTGTCTGGTGGACGTCGATCCCGCGATCGAGTGCGCGGCGCAGGTCGCCGTCGGTGAAGATTCCGGCGAGTGTGCCGTCGGCGGCCAGGATCGCGCTCATCCCCAGTCCGCCGCGCGACATCTCCTCCAGCGTGGCCATGAGGCTGGTGCCCAGGGCAACCGTCGGCAGGCGTTCGCCGTGGTGCATGACGTCGCGGACGTGCAGCAGCAGTCGTCGTCCGAGCGTTCCGGCCGGATGCGAGCGTGCGAAGTCCTCGGCGGTGAAGCCTCGGCTTTCGAGCAGAGCGATCGCCAGTGCGTCGCCCATGGCCAGCGCGGCCGTGGTGCTCGATGTAGGGGCCAGGCCCAGCGGACAGGCCTCGCTGGCGACGCTGATGTCGAGGCAGACATCGGCCTCGCGCGCCAGGGTCGAGCCGCGTCGGCCGGTCATGGAGATCAGGGGGACGGCGAGTCGCTTGATGATCGGCAGGATGACCAGAAGCTCGTTCGTCTCGCCCGAGTTGGAGATGGCGAGAACCACGTCGCGTGGCGTGATCATGCCCAGATCGCCGTGGCTCGCCTCGCCGGGATGGACGAAGAAGGCCGGACTGCCGGTGCTGGCGAGGGTCGCGGCGATCTTTCCGCCGATGTGCCCCGACTTGCCCATGCCGAGCACCACGATGCGTCCCTCGCACGCAAGCATGTAGCGGCAGGCGCTGAGAAAGGCCGAATCGATGCGTGCGCCCAGGGCGGCGACCGAGGCGGCCTCGATGTCGATCACGGCGCGGCCGAGTTCGAGGATCTTTTCCGCCTGGCCGTCGGCCAGCGCGGCCTCGCGTGCGCCGAGTTGTCTGCGTTCTGTCATGCGTGCCGGGGTCCTGGGTTTAGCGCCTAATTCATCGTCATGGGGCTCGGGTGGTGCACAAAAATACACCATGGGCGACTCGGATGTCCTCCGGGTCCCGGTATTTGCGTCGAGTGAAGCGCTGTTCCGGGGCATTCGGGCCGCACGGTTCGCCTTGACGCCCATGGGTTCGGTCGCGAGAATCACCTGTTTTTCGTCAATGACGCGTCTTGCGCGGATCCATCATCATGCATAGGCGAGGCTCGGGGGCGGTGTCGGTGACTCGGTGCGCGGCAGGCCGCGCCGGGGCATTGTATGCGCTCATCCATGAATCGATGCCGATTTCGATGGCGGCGGGGGATGGTCATGTCCGGTGAAACCGATCGCGATCTGGCCGACCAAGACCTCTTGGTGAAGATTCGCGGGCTCCGGTTCAGTCGCGGATCCCGCGTCATTTTCGAGGACCTCGATCTCGATATCCGCCGAGGTTCCGTGACCGCCGTCATGGGGCCAAGCGGTACAGGCAAGACGACGCTGCTCAAGCTGATCACCGGACAGCTGCATCCCGACGCAGGCACTATCGAGGTCGATGGCGAGGACGTGCTGCGGCTGGACAAGGCTGGGCTCTACCGGTTGCGCCGACGCATGGGGATGCTGTTTCAAAGCGGCGCGCTGCTCACGGATCTCAGCGTCTTCGAGAACGTCGCCTATCCGCTGCGCGAGCACACCGATCTGCGTCCCTCGATGCTGCGCAAGCTGGTTCTGCTGAAGCTTGAGGCGGTCGGCCTGCGCGGCGCGCGCGATCTGATGCCGAGCGAGCTTTCCGGCGGTATGGCGCGCCGCGTCGCCTTGGCGCGTGCGATCGCGCTCGATCCCATGATGATCCTCTATGACGAGCCCTTCACCGGCCAGGATCCGATCTCGATGGGGATGCTGGTGACGCTGATCCGTCAGCTCAACGATGCCTCTGGCATGACCAGCATCCTGGTGTCGCACGACGTGCGCGAGACGTCCGGTATCGCCGATTTTCTCTATCTCATTTCGCAGGGGCGGGTCGTCGCCCAGGGAACGCCGAAGGAGATCGCCCAGGATTCGTCCGAGTGGGTGCGCCAGTTCATGGATGGTCTGCCCGACGGGCCGGTTCACTTCCATTACCCGGCACCGCCGCTGGCCGAAGATCTGCGTGCCCAGGGGAGAAAACGATGAGATTCGAGGCCGTCGCCGTGCTCGGTCGTGGCGTATTGGGTGCGCTCCAACGCTTGGGGCGGGCACATCTGCTGTTGCTCTCGATCCTGGCCGGCAGCGGCGAGGTTCTGCGCCATACGCGCCTGCTGTTCGAGCAGATCTACAATGTCGGCGTCCTCTCGCTGCTCATCGTCGGTGTCTCCGGGCTCTTTGTCGGGATGGTGCTGGGGCTGCAGGGCTATTATGTGCTGGTGCAGTTCGGCGCGGCCGAGAGCCTTGGTATTATGGTCGCCGCCTCGCTGGTGCGTGAGCTCGGCCCCGTGGTCGCCGCCCTGCTCGTGGCCGGTCGCGCCGGCTCGGCGCTGACCGCCGAAATCGGCCTGATGAAGGCGACCGAGCAGCTTTCAGGGCTCGAAATGATGGCGGTGGATCCGATTCGGCGCATCCTGGTGCCGCGTTTCTACGGTGGCGTGGTCGCCATGCCGTTGCTGGCGGCGATCTTCAGTGCGGTCGGCGTGCTTGGCGGCTATTTCGTCGGTGTGGGGCTGCTTGGTGTCGACGACGGTGCCTACTGGAATCAGATGCAGGCCAAGGTCGATTTTCAGGAGGACATCGTCAATGGCGTCATCAAGAGTCTCGTGTTCGGTGTCGCCATCACTTGGGTCGCGCTCTTTCAGGGGTACGATACCGTTCCGACTTCTGAGGGTGTGAGTCGCTCGACCACGCGCTCCGTGGTGCATTCCGCGCTCCTGGTGCTGGGGCTCGATTTCGTCCTGACGGCGTTGATGTTTGGAGGCTGATGACAATGGGCAAGCGGCATACGATCGAGGTCATGGTCGGCGCCTTCGTGGTACTGGGCGTCGTCGCGCTCTTTTTTCTGGCCATGCAGGTCAGCAATCTCAGCCAGGCGTCGAGCGGGGACGGCTACCATTTGACGGCACGTTTCTCGAACATCGGCAGCCTCAAGGTTCGCTCCCCCGTGACGATGGCGGGCGTGCGTATCGGTCGGGTCGAGTCGATCGGGTTCGATATGACGCGCTACGAGGCCCTGGTGACGATGCGTATCGACGCGGATATCGACTCGATTCCCGACGATACCTTCGCCAATATCTTTACCGCCGGCTTGCTGGGAGAGCAGTACATCGGACTGGAGCCTGGCGGAAGTCCGGAATTCCTGCGCGATGGCGACGAGATCGCCAATACGCAATCGGCACTGCTCCTCGAACAGATGATTGGGCAGTTTCTCTTCAAGAAAGCGGGTGAAAGCGGCTAATGCTTCAAAAACGTCATGTCTTCCTCTTATTGCTGGTCCTCATTCCGCTGGTGTGGAGTGGCAGCCTCTTCGCGTCCCAGGAGGACGCCTCCGCGCTGGTGAAGCGGACCGCCGACCGCATGCTGGCAACCCTAGAGGCTCGCCGGAGCGAAGTGGAGCGCAATCCGTCCCTGATCTACGGGATGATCGAGAGCATCGCGGCGCCGCACTTCGATTTCGAGCGCATCACCCAGGGGGCCGTTGGCCAATACTGGCGTCAGGCGACGGCCGCTCAGCAGCGCCAGCTGGTCGACGGTTTCAAGCAGGTGCTGGTTCGCACCTATGCCCGCTCGCTGCTCAGCTATTCCGGTCAGGAGATCCGCTATCTTCCGGCCAAGCCGGGAAGTCGTCCGAATATGGTCACGGTGCCGACCGAGGTGCGCGAGGCGGGCGCTGCGCCGATTCCGGTCGACTACCGCATGTTCGACAACGGCAGCGGCTGGAAGGTGTACGACGTCGTCATCAACAACGCCAGCCTGGTCGGCAACTATCGCAACAGCTTCGCCAACGAGATCCGTCAGAACGGTATCGATGGTCTGATCGCCAAGCTGGGCGACATGAACAGGAAAGGGCAGGAGTGACCGAGACGCGTTTGACACCGATCGAATCCGGCCGGTGGCGTTTGACGGGGGCCATGGATTTCACGACCGTGTCCCGTCTGGCCACGGCGGGCGAACGGCTGTTCAAGGACTCCGGGCCGGCTCAGGGCGGCGCGCTGATCCTGGATCTCGCCGAGGTCGAGTCGGCCAACAGCGCCGGGCTGGCCCTGCTGCTGGAGTGGTCGGACATGGCGCGTGCCCGTGGCATTCATCTATCCTACGCCAACGTCCCCGATTCGCTGCTGCGGATCGCGGCCTTCTCGAATCTGCAGGATGTGTTGCCGGTTGCCGCCTGATCGGCGCGCGCTCGATCCCGTTTATCCCCTGCCGTTTCTCTCGATCCCACTCTGTTCTCGATTCAACGAAAACCATGGATAAGCTCCTCATCACCGGTGGTGCCCCCCTGAATGGTCAGGTGCGGGCCTCCGGCGCCAAGAACGCCGCGCTGCCCATTCTGGCGGCGACCTTGCTCGCCGATGAGCCGGTGACGCTCGACAACGTCCCGCAGTTGCGGGATATCTCGACGACCTTCGACCTGCTGGGCCGGATGGGTGCATGCCTGACGCCGCAAGGCGAGGGGGTGGTGCAGGTCGAGCCGCGCACCCTCGCCAGCTTCGTTGCGCCCTACGAGCTGGTGAAGACCATGCGGGCCTCGATTTTGGTGCTCGGCCCCCTGGTGGCGCGTTATGGCCGGGCCGACGTCTCGCTTCCCGGGGGCTGTGCCATCGGGGCGCGTCCGGTGAATCTGCATATCGAGGGTCTGCGCGCCATGGGGGCGGACGTCACCGTCGAGGGCGGCTATATCCGCGCGCGCGCCGGGCGTCTGCGCGGTGCGCACTTGGTCATGGATATGGTGTCGGTGACCGGGACCGAAAATCTCATGATGGCCGCCGCCCTCGCCGAGGGCGAGACCCTGATCGAGAATGCGGCCCGCGAGCCCGAGGTCGCGGATCTGGCCGATTTTCTGAATGCCATGGGTGCGCGGATCGAAGGCGCCGGCACCGATCGGATTCAGATCCAGGGCGTGGAGCGGCTGTCCGGGGCGCGCTATCGGGTCATGCCCGATCGCATCGAGACCGGGACCTTCCTGGTTGCGGCGGCGATGACCGGCGGCTGCGTGCGCGTCACCGAGACGCGCCCCGACTGTCTCGACGCCGTGCTGCATAAGCTGCGCGAGGCGGGGGCCGAGGTGCGTGTTGGCGAGGATTGGATCGAGCTGGACATGCACGGCCGACGTCCGCAAGCTGTCGACATCCACACGGCGCCGCATCCGGCCTTCCCGACCGACATGCAGGCGCAGTTCTGCGCGCTCAACAGCATCGCCGAGGGTGTCGGCTCGATCGCCGAGACCATCTTCGAAAACCGCTACATGCATGTTCCGGAACTGCAGCGCATGGGCGCCGACATCCGTGTCGAGGGCAACATCGCCATCTGTCATGGTGTCGAGCGTTTGACCGCAGCGCCGGTGATGGCGACCGACCTGCGCGCCTCGGCGAGCCTGGTTTTGGCGGGGCTGGTGGCCGAGGGCGAGACCCTGATCGACCGCATCTATCACCTGGATCGCGGCTATGAGAACATCGAAGACAAGCTCCTGGGGTTGGGTGCGAGCATCCAGCGCATCGCCGGGGCCAGAGGATGATCGCACCATGAATTTGAATGCCTCTCTCACCATTGCCTTGTCGAAGGGGCGGATTTTCGAGCAGACCCTGCCGCTGCTGGCGAATGCAGGGATCGAGCCGCTGGACGATCCCGAAACCAGCCGCAAGCTGATTCTGGAAACCAGCAATCCCAAGGTGAAGTTCGTCATCATCCGCGCCAGCGATGTGCCGACCTATGTCCAATACGGCGCAGCCGACCTCGGGGTGGCGGGCAAGGACGTTCTGCTGGAGCACGGTGGCGAGGGGCTTTACGAGCCGCTGGATCTCAAGATCGCGCGCTGCCGTTTGATGGTGGCTGGATTGCCGGATACCCAGCCTCCGACCTCCCGCCGACTGCGTATCGCCACCAAATACGTGCATAGCGCCGAGCGCTATTTCGCCGCCAAGGGACAGCAGGTCGAGATCATCAAGCTCTACGGCTCCATGGAACTGGCCCCCCTGGTCGGATTGGCCGACCTGATCGTCGATCTGGTCGAGAGCGGCAACACGCTCAAGGCCAACGGCCTGGTGCCGCTGGAGCACATCGCCGACATCAGCTCGCGACTGGTGGTGAACAAGGCATCCTGGAAGATGAAGCACGAGGCGGTGAGCGCCTTGCTGACGTCGCTGCGCGAGTCCGTCGACGGCGAGTGATTGAGAGAGCGGCCAGCTTCCAGCGGCCAGCCTCCAGCTGCCAGCTTGGTTGGAGCCGCTTTCCAATCTCGATCCCTTGACCGATGCTTGGCTGGATGAGGAAAGGGGTCGTCCATAAAGACATACATCCGCTGGTGGCTGGTGGCAGGAAGCCGGCAGCTACCAATCAAACATGAGTGAGACAACCGTGACCGATATCAAACGTCTCTCCACCCAGGACGCCGATTTCCAATCCCGACTCGCGGCCTTGCTGGCCTGGGATTCGGTCTCCGACGATCGGGTACAAGGCACCGTCGCCGAGATCATCCGCGAAGTCCGTGCGCGCGGCGATGCCGCGCTGCTGGACTACACCACCCGTTTCGACCGCTGGACGCCGGCCTCTGCGGCCGATCTGGAGCTTCCGCGCTCGCGTCTGGCTCGGGCCTGGGCCTCCATCCCGGCCGAACAGCGCCAGGCGTTGGAGACGGCCGCCGAGCGCATTCGCGCCTATGCCGAGCATCAGAAAATGACCGGGTGGAGCTATCGCGAGGATGACGGGACGCTGCTGGGTCAGCAGATCACGCCGCTCGATCGCGCCGGGCTCTATGTGCCGGGCGGCAAGGCTGCCTATCCCTCGTCGGTGCTGATGAACGCCGTTCCGGCCAAGGTTGCCGGCGTCTCCGAACTCATCATGGTGGTGCCCACTCCCGACGGCGAACTCAACGAGCTGGTCCTCGCTGCGGCGCACGTCGCTGGCGTCGATCGCGCCTTCGCGGTCGGGGGGGCGCAGGCCGTTGCCGCGCTCGCCTACGGCACCGAGACGATTCCGGGTGTGGACAAGATCGTGGGTCCCGGAAACATCTATGTCGCGACCGCCAAGCGCGCCGTCTTCGGCCAGGTCGGCATCGACATGGTCGCCGGTCCCTCCGAGATCCTGGTCGTCTGCGACGGCGGGACGGACCCGGACTGGATCGCCATGGACCTCTTCTCCCAGGCCGAGCACGACGAGGACGCCCAGTCCATTCTGGTGAGCTGGGACGCCGAGTTCCTCGATCGCGTCGCCGCCAGCATCGACAAGCTGCTGCCGACCATGGAGCGCCAGGAAATCATCGACGCTGCCCTGAAGGCGCGCGGCGCGCTCGTCCTCGCCCGCGATCTGGACGACGCCATCGCCGTCGCCAACGAGATCGCCCCGGAGCACCTGGAGCTGTCGATCGAGAATCCCGAGGCGATCGTCGGTCGCATCCGTCACGCCGGCGCCATCTTCATGGGGCGCTATACGGCCGAGGCGCTGGGCGACTATTGCGCCGGTCCCAACCACGTGCTGCCGACCTCCCGCACCGCGCGCTTCTCTTCGCCTCTGGGGGTCTATGACTTCCAGAAGCGTTCGAGCCTCATCATGGCCTCGCGCGTCGGCTCGGCAACGCTCTCACGCACCGCCTCCGTGCTGGCGCGCGGCGAAGGGCTGACCGCTCATGCCCGTTCGGCCGAATACCGAGGCGAGGAGGGGACTTGAAGGCGCGGATCGATGCACTCGTTCGGCCCGAAATTCTCGCGCTGGACGCCTATCATGTCGCCGAGGCCGCTGGCCTGATCAAATTGGATGCCATGGAAAATCCCTATGGCTGGCCCGAATCCCTGGTCTCCGAGTGGCTCGAAGCGCTGCGCGGCGTCGAGCTGAACCGCTATCCGGATCCTCAATGCGAGCTGCTTCAGGATGCGCTGCGCGAGGCCATGGGGATTCCCGACGACATGGGGGTGCTGCTCGGCAACGGTTCGGACGAGCTGATCCAGATGCTGGCCCTGACGGTCGCCCAGCCCGGACGCAAGGTGCTGTCGGTCGATCCAGGGTTCGTCATGTATCGCATGATCGGACTCTTCGCCGGAATGGACTATGTCAGCGTTCCGCTCCAGGCCGAGACGTTCTCGCTGGATCTGCCGGCGATGCTGGAGGCCATCGAGCGCGAACAGCCGGCGCTGGTCTATCTGGCCTATCCGAATAACCCGACCGGGAACCGTTTCGACGCGGACGACATGGTCTGCATCATCGAGGCGGCACCCGGTTTGGTCATCGTCGACGAGGCCTATGCGCCCTTCACCGACTGCAGCTTCCTGGGCTTGCTCGGCGACTGGGAGAACCTGCTGGTCCTGCGGACCGTCTCCAAAATGGGGCTGGCCGGTCTAAGGCTCGGTTATCTGGTCGGTCCCAGGCCCTGGCTGGCCGAGATCGACAAGGTGCGTCTGCCCTACAACGTCAACGTCCTCACGCAGGTCTCCGCTACCTTCGCGCTTGAGCACAAGCCGCTCTTCGATGCCCAGACCCACTCCATCCGTGTCGAGCGCGGGCATCTGTTCGAGGCGCTGAGCGGGATCGACGGCCTGCATCTCTTTCCGAGCGAGGCCAATTTCATCCTGATGCGCGCCCCGGCCGGACAGGTAGGCGCCGTCTTCGACGGCCTCAAGGAACGCAAGATTCTCATCAAAAAACTCGACGGCGCGCATCCCCTGCTCGCCGATTGTCTGCGCGTGACCGTCGGCTCGCCGGAGGAGAATGCAGCCTTCGTCGCGGCGCTGAAAGCGGTGATCTGAGCGCTCAGGTTCCGCTGATCCGGTCGTAATAACGCGCCCGGTAGATGAGGCGCTGGCTGGGCCCGTCGCTGAATCCGGTGCGGGTGTGCAGGACGTTGTTGCAGATCAGGCCCCAGCCCGGTTCCAGGCGCGCGCTGAAGTGCCAGGGCGATTCCCGTTCGAGCAGTTCCCTCAATGCCGTGACGGCCTCGCCGGTTTCAGGATCGTCGCGCCAGCGGATATTGCGTGCGCGGTTGGTATAACGCAGATGCAGACGCCCGTCCGATTGCACCGAGAACACGGGGCCGGTGCGCTCCGGACGTGCCTCTTCTCCATCGACATGATGTGCCGGGATGCTCATGCACTCCGGGTGCATCAGGGCGCGGATATGATCGGGGTTTTGGTCGCGCAGCAGGATGTAGAGGATCTCATGGTCGAGCAGGGCATTTGCGCCGCCCTGTTCCGCCGGGTGGACGCAATGCAGGAGCATGCCTCTGATCTGGCGGTGCGGGCTGTTGTAATAGCCGTCGGTATGCCAGGAGATGGGACGGTTCGAGTAGGGAATGAAGTCGCGATGCTGGCGGTCGGTCTGCACGGTCAGCGAGGTGATGGCGTCCTCGTCGGCCCCAGGGTTGTGATCCAGCCGAGTGAGTCCGAATCGGGCCCCCAGGTCGTGCGGGATGGATTTCGCCGGATCGTCTCCCGTCTTGCCGACATAGATCGCCATGTTGGCGAGGCGGCAGCGTTCCAGTATGGCTTGGTGCTCCGTGGCACTGAGTTCGCGAGGATCGCCGATCTCCACGATCAGCCGTGAAAGATCCGTCGGGGCCTGTCTCAGTTTCTCGTCGTGCCAGTGCCGGTAGGCAGCATCATTGGCGAGGTCGAACGGGGAGTCGTGCATTGGCGTGCGTCCTCTAGCTGGTTCGTCGTGCGGGGTCCTGCCTGGAACGTGGTTCGTCTCCTCGGTTGCCGGCCCCTTGCGGTCGTCGATGGTATACGAGAAGACGCCGTTGCACGCTCTGGTCGCGTTTCCTTGAGATTGGAATCGGTTGTTAGCACTCATCTTGACAGAGTGCTAACGAGGTTCTACTTTACATAACGTAAGCAGTCGCCCGCTTGGGGGCTGCGAAACCGGTGGTTCGCAAGAACGCCATTCCATTGTTCATACTGCCTTGCGGCACATATTGCTCATCGGAGGATATGCCATGACAACGCTCGACTTTTCACCCCTGTTCCGCTCCATGATCGGTTTCGATCGTCTGGCCAATTCGCTCGAGACCGCCTACCGGACCGAGCCGGGCGGCTATCCGCCCTACAACGTCGAGGTCATTGACGAGAACAGCTACCGCATCACGCTGGCCGTGGCGGGCTTCACCGAGTCCGAGCTCGATATCGAGGCCAAGGAGAATCTGCTCACCGTGACCGGTCAGCGCAAGACGGCCGAGGCGGAGGGCAACTTCCTCTATCGCGGCATCGCCAACCGCAGCTTCGAGCGCAAGTTCCAGCTGGCCGACTACGTCAGGGTGGCCGAGGCCCGTCTGGAGAACGGTCTGCTGAACATCGAGCTGGTACGCGAGGTCCCCGAGGCCATGAAGCCGCGTCGCATCGAGATCCGCAGCACGGATCGCGGGCCGTCGATCACCCATGAACCGGCTGCCCAGGAAACGGCCAAGGCTGCGTAGTATCGAGACGCTGTGCAGGCGATGGCAGGGCCATCGCCAACGAAGAACGGCCGGGTTTGTACCCGGCCGTTCTTCGTTGGCGATTCGTCAGGGTGCGGTCGTCTCGTCGGAACGGTGCATCCCCCTTGTATCGTGTGCGCTGACTGGATGTCAGCGGGCCGGTATTTCACGAATATCGGCTTTTGGGTCGTGAGCGCTCGATGCGCGTTCGGTCGATTCGTGTCCGCCGCCAGACCCACTCAACAACCACCAGCTAAAGCTGGTGGGTTGAAGCTACGGACTGAAAGTCCGGATACGGGTCGAT